>NZ_JBVKAE010000002.1:429154-506922 GCF_055598845.1 Amycolatopsis sp. NPDC039088
GCGGGGGGGGGGGGGGGGCTTTTTTTTTTGGTGTGTTGTCGTTTGGGGAGGCGGGAAACAAAAACGCGGGGGGGGGGGGGGGGTGGGGGGGGGGGGGGGGTGTTTTTTTTTTTCTCCCCCCCCCCCCCCCCCCCCCACGACCAGGAGGATTCGGGTCCGGTGGCGTGGGGCGATGGCTCTGACCGGGAGCGTGTGTCACGGGTCCTGAGTGACCTGACCTGGCAAGTAGTCGACTGCTTGCGAGGTGTCTGCACCGCGAACCAAGAGGACAAAGGCTGCAATGAAAGGTCCTTTCCTTGCAAAATTTGCAAGGAAAGGACCTTTCATAGCGTCCCGTAGGAGGGGTCAGGCGACCGTCAGGCGGTTCTCGAAGGTCTCCACGAGCTTGCGCCACTCGGACTGCTCCGCGTCGAACGGGGCACTCGGCTCGAGGCGCGTGGGGTCCGGCCGCAGCACGAACGACACCAGCCAGCCGAGGCTTTCGTTGGCGGCCAGCGCGGTTTCGACGCTGTCGTCCTCGGCCCATTCGGCGGCGTCGGTGATCAGCTCGACGGCCAGCTCCAGCTGGGTCGGGTCGATCGACTCCGGGCCCTCGGCGATGTCGTCGGCGATACCGGTCAGCACGTAGGTGTTCTCGGTGTCGACATCGATCTCGAGCTCGCCCGCGGTGGCCTTCGTGGCCACCTCGTCCCAAGTGGACACTTGGGCGAGGTCGTTGCTCGCCAGGTCCTTGCCGTCCGCGATCGCGCGGATGAGCGCCTTCTCGGAGGTGAAGACGTCGATCTCGCCTTCGCTGCCGAAGAAGATCGGCTTGTCGTCGAGGTAGCAGCGCAGCGTGTAGTACTCGGCGCCGGAGGTGATGATCTTGATCGGGTCGATGCCGACCTCGCCCCAGAAGCCGACGGGCTCGTCGTCTTCCTCGTCCTCGTCGACGTCTTCGAGATCCTCGTCGTCATCGGCGGCGGCTTCGGCTTCGGCGGACTCCGCGAGGAAGGTCGCGAGCTCCTCCGCCGTCTGCTCCAGCACCTTCTCGTCGACGTCGGGAGCGGTCACCAGACCGTCGATCGCGTCGAGCACGGTGTCCCACTTCTCGGAGACCGCCTCCGACAGGTCCGCCCACAGCCGCTCGCCGTCGCGGCCGGTGAAGGGCAGCGTGCCCTGGTCCAGCAGCGAGAAGCTCTCGTGCGCGTCGAGAACCTCGTGGACGTCCTCGAGTTCGCACACGTCCGCGAGCGAACGCACGATGCCGATGATCTCGGCCAGCTCGCCGATCGTCCACTGGTCCGGCTTCTCGGCCACCAGCTCCGGGACGCCGACCAAGTCGAAGGTGTGGTCGTCGTCCGGGATCAGCTCGGGCACGTTCAGCGCCGGCACGACCTCCCACGCGGGGTGGTCGAGCAGATCGTGCTGCTCCGACGTCCGCACGAACGCGGCGAGATGCGCGGCGTCGGGGAAGGCGTACAGGTCTTCCTCGTCGCCGAGGAAGGCTTCCCACTCCTCGCCGTCTTCCCGCCAGCGCGGCGCCCAGAGAGTGACGACGTCACCCTGAGGCAGGCCGAGTTCGATCGGGATGATGTCCTGTGCCATTCCTAAGCCCTCTCGGATTACCGCCTGTGTGCGCGCGACCGGGTGATGCTTGCCCGATTGGATGCGCGGTACCGCGAAGCCTACGGGTTTCCGGCGGAGGGCGCGATCACCCCTGGGCAAGAAGCGACCAACGGATGGCACGATAGGTCCTCTGATGACACTTACAGACCTCCTGCCCGCGGATCCCGACCCCGACTCGCTGTTCGAAGCCTTCTCCACCTGGACGGCCGAGCGCGGGCTCGAGCTGTACCCGGCGCAGGAGGAGGCCATCATCGAAGTGGTCTCCGGCGCGAACCTGATCCTGTCGACACCGACGGGCTCGGGAAAGAGCCTGGTCGCCGTCGGAGCCCACTTCACCGCGCTCGCGCACGGCCGCCGCAGCTACTACACGGCACCGATCAAGGCGCTGGTCTCGGAGAAGTTCTTCCAGCTCATCGAGATCTTCGGCGCGGAGAACGTCGGCATGATGACCGGCGATTCGAGCGTCAACGCCGAAGCGCCGATCATCTGCTGCACGGCGGAAATCCTGGCGAACATGGCGTTGCGGTTCGGTGCCGACGCGCCGGTCGGCCAGGTTGTCGCCGACGAGTTCCACTTCTACTCGGAGCCGGATCGCGGCTGGGCCTGGCAGGTGCCGCTGCTGGAACTGCCGAACGCTCAGTTCGTGCTGATGTCGGCGACGCTCGGCGACGTCTCGTTCTTCGAAAAAGATCTCACCCGCCGGACCGGCCGTCCGACCGCGGTGGTCACCTCGGCGCAGCGGCCGGTGCCGCTCACCTTCCGCTACGCGCTGACGCCGTTGCACGAGACGATGTCCGAGCTGCTCCACGGTGGCCAGTCGCCGGTCTACGTCGTGCACTTCTCGCAGGCCGCGGCGATCGAGCGCGCGCAGACGCTGATGAGCATCAACGTCACCTCCAAGGCGGAGAAGGAGGCCATCGCCGAGATGCTCGGCGACTTCCGCTTCGCCGCCGGGTTCGGGAAGACCCTCTCGCGGCTGGTCCGCCACGGCATCGGCGTGCACCACGCCGGCATGCTGCCGAAGTACCGGCGCCTGGTCGAACAGCTCGCGCAAGCCGGGCTGCTGAAGGTGATCTGCGGGACCGACACCCTGGGCGTCGGGATCAACGTACCGATCCGCACGGTGGTCTTCTCCGCGCTGACGAAGTACGACGGTGTGCGGCAACGGCATCTCAAGGCGCGCGAGTTCCACCAGATCGCCGGTCGCGCGGGCCGCGCGGGCTACGACACCGACGGCTACGTCGTCGTGCAGGCGCCGGACCACGTCGTCGAAAACGCCAAGGCGCTGGAGAAGGCGGGCGACGATCCCAAGAAGAAAAAGAAGATCGTCCGCAAGAAGGCGCCGGAGGGCTTCGTCAACTGGACGGAGAGCACCTTCGACCGGCTGATCGCGGCCGACCCCGAACCGCTCACATCGAGTTTCCAGGTCAGCCACTCGATGCTGCTGAACGTCGTTTCCCGGCCGGGCAACGCGTTCGACTCGATGCGGCATCTGCTGGAGGACAACCATTCCGACCGCGCGACCCAGCGGAAGCTCATCCTGCGCGCGATCGCGATCTACCGCGCGCTGCTCGCGGCGGGTGTCGTGGAGCGGCTCGACGAACCCGACGAGCAGGGCCGGATCGTGCGGCTCACCGTCGACCTGCAGTTCGATTTCGCGCTGAACCAGCCGCTTTCGCCGTTCGCGCTGGCCGCGATCGAGCTGCTCGACGTCGACTCGCCATCCTATCCGCTCGACGTCGTATCCATTGTGGAATCCACAGTGGACAACCCGAGGCCGGTCCTTTCGCAGCAGCAGTTCAAGGCGCGCGGCGAGGCCGTGCAGGCGATGAAGGCCGAGGGCATCGAATACGACGAGCGGATGGAACTGCTCGAAAACGTCACCTATCCGAAGCCGCTGGAGGAACTGCTCGAGGCGGCGTATTCCCGCTATCGGCAAGGGCATCCGTGGGTCGACGACTACGAGCTCAAGCCGAAGTCCGTCGTGCGCGACATGTACGAGCGCGCGATGAACTTCGTGGAGTACATCGGTTTCTATCAGCTCGCCCGCTCGGAAGGGTTGGTGCTGCGGTATCTCACCGACACCTACGACTCGCTCCGGCACACGGTCCCCGACGAGGCCAAGACCGAGGGGTTGCAGGACCTCATTGAATGGCTGGGAGAACTGGTCCGCCAGGTCGACTCCAGCCTCCTCGACGAATGGGAAGCCTTGCGGCATCCCGAGGAGGGCGGCCCGGTCTCGACCCGGCCGCCGTCGGAGCCGCCCGCGGTCACGCGGAACGAGCGCGCCTTCCGGGTACTCGTGCGGAACGAGTTGTTCCGCCGGGTCGAGCTCGCTTCGCGGCGTTCCTATCACACGCTCGGCGAGCTCGACGCCGCGTCGGGCTGGGACGCGGACGCGTGGGAAGACGCCATCGAGGACTACTTCGACGAGCACGAAACCCTCGGCATCGGCCCGGACGCACGTGGGCCTCAGTTGCTGATCATCGAGAAGGAGGCGGAGAGCTGGCGGGTGCGGCAGATCTTCGACGATCCTGCGGGTGACCACGACTGGGGTATCAGCGCCGAGGTCGACCTGGCGGCGTCGGACGAGGCGGGGTTCGCGGTCATCCGGATCACCGCTGTCGACCGGCTCTGACGGCGGTCGCGTCCGCTCGCTCAAGCGCCACGAAAGAGCCTTTCATGGCGTCGGTGCCGGGACCTCGGCCGCGACCGGGCGAAGCTGACGCCGTCGCCGGACCAGCTGAACGATCAACACGATCAGCGAGAGTGCCGGCAACGGGAAGCCGAGGATCAGGCCGATCGTGATGTCCGCGAGCGGCGCCGCGACGGCGGCGACGAACACCCACGTCGGCGCCGTCGGCAGCTTCGCGCCGGACCGGACCTTGCCCCACGGCTTCGCGATCGAGAGCCACGCCTGGAACGCGATCGCGCTCGCCATCAACGCGGTGCCGACGACCTGTGCCAGTGGCACCGGTTCGGGGTCCCCGGCCCGCGCCGCCGCCACGGAGTCCTGCAAAGCGCCGGAAAGCAGGAAGATCCCGGCGTAGAGCTGGACGAGCGTGATCACGAACTTCGCCAGCACCCACCAATGCCGCGTGAAACCCCAGGCCGTCGCCGCGGCGAGCATGAAGCCGGTGAAGGCCGACGCGTTGGCGAGCGGGGCCAGCAGGAGGGTGTCGATCTCGTGCGCCATCGACGTCGCGGCGACGCGGATCTCGCCGTCTTCGGTCGCCCGGCTGATCGCCAACAGGGTGAACAGCGCCAAGGCCTGTCCCATCCAGCCCACCGACGTGATGACGTGCAGCCACACGGTCATTTGCCGCCATCGTTGCTTTTTCACGCCGCACAGGCTCGCCTGCGCACCCCGCCCGGCACATCGGGGACGACCCTGAAATCACACCGGAAGGGGCGGGAAACAGGCCTGGGCGTCGTGGCCGTCGAACCACAGCCCGACCATGAACGCCATCGTCGCCTCCATGAGCTTCGCCCGGTCGAGTCCACCGGCGTTCAGTGGCGTGCACCCGATGTCGCGAACCAGCTCGCTCACCTCGTCGACCTTGTCGCCGCAGAGCGGCACCGCCAGCGGACGGCCGTCGAACACCGGCGGAGTCATCCGCCAGACGTCCACATGGCACAGGTTGAACGCCTTGACGACATGCGCTCCCGGCGCAGCGGCGGCGATCCGCGCGGCCTGGTCGGGGATCGTGAGCGTGGCGCCGGGGCCGACCGCGTTGGTGCAGTCGATCAGCACCTTCCCGGTGAGCTCCGCCGCGGCGGCGAGGACTTCCGTCACCGACGCGGCGGGGACGGCGAGCAGGATCACGTCACTGGCGCGGGCGGTCTCCGCCCAGGTCCCCACCCGCGGGGAGATCTCGGCGGCCTTGGCCCGGTCGCGGGCGGCGACCATCACCTCGTGCCCGGCCCTGTCCCACTGGCCACCGAGCGCCTCCGCCATCCCGCCCGCGCCGAAGATACCGATACGCATGCTGCTCCTTAAGATCGAGTGGACAGCACGACGGTAGAAAGCCGCGCGGGTACCGAATGGTTACCGGAGGTCCGATGAACGACGTCTTCCTCGCCGATTGCCGTGCCCGGCTGGCGTTCGACCTGATGGCGAACACGTGGAACCCGGTCGTGCTCTGGGCCTTGCGCGACGGCGCGCTGCGGCCTGCCGAGTTGCGCCGACGGCTGGGCGGGATCAGCACGAAGGTGCTCACGGAGACGGTCCGGCGGCTGGAGTTCAACGGTCTGGTCAGCAGGCGCGACTGTGGCCGGACGGCGAAGGTCGAGTACTCGCTGACGGATCTCGGGACCAGCCTCCTGGGGCCGATCGAGGCCTTCGGGGAGTGGGCGTTCCGGCATGGCGAAGACGTGATGGCGGCGCAAGACAAAGCAACCGGTTTCGCGATCTCGCGTGACTGAACGGCGATCTCGCGTGATCAGAAGCGGATCTCGCGTGATTGGGCGGCGATCACGTGAATGCGGCTAGGCGAGCGGGCGGGCTGCGGCGAGTTCAAGGAGCGGAAGCGCCGCGGCGGCATCGGTGATGAGCGTCGAGACCATGCCGGAGCGGAGCACGGCGTCTATCGCTTCGGCCTTCGGTTCCGTGTAGCCCAGCGCGATCACCTCGGGAACGGCCAGCAGCTCTTCGGCGCTGATGGCCAGGACGTGGTGGGCCAGTCCGGTGGACATCGGCGTGCCGTCGGCGTCGAACAGCCGCGCGGACACTTCGGCTTTCGCGCCGCGTTTCGCGATGGCGACGCGTTCGGCTTCGTCGAGCGCGTCGTAAACCGTCGACTCCTCGGGTTTCCACGCGCCGATGCTGACGACCGCCTTGGTCAGGTTCTTGAACTGCCCGAAGGTCTCCGCGATCCCTGGCTGCCTTCGCAACGTCTCGGTGGTGCGGCGATCGGGGAGGACGAGCGGGCCGAAGATCGGGTACGCCTGCCCGCCGGAGACGGAGGCGACCCGGCTGACCGTCTCCACCGACCGGTCCCGCATGTCCATCCCCGCCTGCACTCCGCACAGTTGCACGACCGGACAGCGCGGCAGCGACTGGATGGCGTCGGTCATCGCGTTCACGGAACGTGCCCAGGACAGGCCGAGGACGTCGCCGGGAGTGATGATTTCGGTCAGGAGCCGGGCCGCCAGCGTGCCGATCTTCCGCCGGGCGACTTCGCGGGATTCCGGTTCCGGCGCTCGTTCGAGCACGAGCACCCGGTCCAGCCGGTACGCGATGCGGATCTCCTCGGACAACCCGAGATCCACCGGCGCGGGCAGGTGGAATTCGACCCTGACGATGCCGCTTTCCCTGGCTGTGTCGAGCATCCGCGCGACCTTGAACCGGCTGATGCCGAACTCGTCGGCGATCTCGAGCTTCGACGCGCCCTGTTCGTAGAACCGCCGGGCCACCGCGGCCAGGCGCAAGGACTCCGCCAGGCCGAGAGTCTGCTTGTGAGCGCTCATCTGAGCACTATAACGCGAAATCCAGGCGAAAGGTTGACGTAACACCAGGGAAAAGTTCACCATGCCTGGACATGCAGTCCGAAGCATAAGCCTGCCCCGCTCGTTTGAGCGGAGAGAAGAGGAGCTGGCATGCGTGCCGCGATCGTGGACAAGCCCGGGGAGATCAGGGTCGGCGAGGTGCCCGATCCGAAACCGGGGGATCGCCAGGTCGTCGTCAAAGTGGGTGCGTGCGGGATCTGCGGCACCGACCTCCACATCGCCGACGGGCACTTCCCGCCGACGCCGTATCCGATCGTCCCCGGCCACGAGTTCGCCGGCGAGATCGTCGAACTCGGCGCCGACGTTCCGGGTGGCTGGCAGGTCGGTGATCGCGTCGCCGTCGATCCGTCGCTGTTCTGCGGCTACTGCAAGCCTTGCCGGTCCGGCCGCGGCAACCTCTGCGAGAACTGGAACGCGACCGGAGACACCGTGAACGGCGCTTTCGCCGAGTACGTCGCCGTTCCCTCCGCCAACTGCTACCGCATGCCGGACACGATGACCTGGGAACAGGGCGCGCTGGTCGAACCGGTTTCCTGCGCCGTCCACGGGGTGCGCCGGATCGGTGTCGAGGCGGGGGAGCGGTTCCTCGTCGTCGGCGCGGGCACGATGGGGCTGATCATGCAGCAGCTGCTGCAGCGGGCAGGCGCCCACGTCACGGTGGTCGACCGCAACACCTCACGGCTCGGCCGCGCCATGGACCTCGGTGCGGCCGCGGTCGCGGGTGACGTGAAGGATCTCGACGACGAGAAGTTCGACGCCGCGGCGGACTGCACCGGCGCCGCGCCTGCCATCGAGGCCGCTTTCGACTCGCTTCAGCGCGGAGGTCGTCTGCTGGTCTTCGGGGTCGCGCCCGCCGAAGCACGCGTCGCGCTTTCTCCGTTCAGGATCTACAACGACGAGATCACCGTCGTCGGCTCGATGGCCGTCATGAACAGCTACGGCGCCGCGCTCGACCTCGTCGCCGACGGCGCCATCGACACCGGCGCGCTCCTCACCGACACCCTGCCGCTGGAGCGGTATCCCGACGCGCTCGCCCTCATGCGCAGCGGTGCCGGGCTGAAGGTCCAGGTGCTACCGGGAGGCGAAAGTGCGTAAAACAGCCGCTCTGCTCGCGGTTCTCCTGCTGACCCTCACCGGTTGCGCCGGTGCGGGCGCGCTCGGGAACGGCGACCGGACGCTCGTCGTCGCGATCGTCGCGAATCCGCAGATGAAGGACGCCATCGAACTCTCCGGCGAGTTCGAGAAGGCGAATCCCGGCGTCACCCTCAAATTCGTGTCGCTGCCGGAAAACCAGGCCCGCGCGAAGATCACCGCGTCGACGGCCACCGAAGGCGGCGAGTTCGACGTCGTCATGATCAGCAACTACGAGGCGCCGCAGTGGGCGGCGAACGGCTGGCTCGAAGACCTCGGACCGCATATCGCGGCGAATCCCTCGTACGATTCGGCCGACTTCATCCCGAGCATCAAGGAATCCTTGTCGCACAACGGTTCCCTCTACGCGGTGCCGTTCTACGGCGAATCGTCGTTCCTGGCCTACCGGAAGGATCTGTTCGAGCGGGCCGGGCTCACGATGCCCGCCAAACCGACGTGGTCGCAGATCGCGGAGTTCGCGGCGAAACTCGACGACAAGGCCAAGGGGATCGCGGGAATCTGCCTGCGCGGCAAGCCGGGCTGGGGCGAGAGCCTCGCGCCGTTCACTACGGTCGCCAACACCTTCGGCGCGCAATGGTTCGACAAGGACTGGAACGCGAAGCTGGACAGTCCCGAGTTCAAGGCCGCCGCGGAGTTCTACGTGAACCTGGTGCGGCAGCACGGTGAGGTCGGCGCGTCCAGCGCGGGCTTCTCCGAATGCGGCACGCGGTACACCCAGGGCCAGGCCGCGATGTGGTACGACGCCACGGTCATGGCCGGGACCAACGAGGACCCGTCGGCCAGCAAGATCGTCGGGAAGTCCGGATACGCCCCGGCGCCGGTGGAGAAGACGCAGGCGAGCGGCTGGCTCTACACCTGGGCGCTGGCGATCCCGAAGGTCGCCAAGGACAAGGACGCCGCCTGGAAGTTCATGTCCTGGATGACCGACAAGGCCTACGTGCAGCGCGTCGCCAAGGAGTACGGCGACTGGAACCGGGTGCCGCCGGGCGTGCGGAAGTCGACCTACGACATCCCCGAGTACCGCGAGGCCGCCAAGGCCTACGCGCAGCCGACGCTGGACGGGATCGCGGACGCCGACCAGCGCAAGGCGATGGTGCATCCGGTGCCCTACCCCGGAATCCAGTTCGTCGGCATCCCCGAGTTCCAAGATCTCGGCACGCGCGTGAGCCAGCAGCTTTCGGCAGCGATCGCGGGCCAGATCACCGTGGACGAAGCCTTGAAGCAATCACAGGAGTACGCGCAGACCGTCGGTAAGTCGTATCAGGAGGTGCAGTGATGGCCACGCTCTCCGCTCCTGCCCGCACCGAGCCCGCCCACGCCAAGGCGGCGGCTGGAAAGCGCGGCACCGACACCCCGTTCAAACGACGGCTGCCACTGCTGCCCGCGTTGCTGTTCGTCGTCGCCGTGACACAGCTTCCGTTCCTGCTGACGGTGTTCTACTCGTTCCAGTCATGGAACCTGGTGCGGCCCGGCTCGCGGCATTTCGTCGGACTGCGGAACTACATCGACGTCTTCGCCGACTCGACGTTCCTGGCGGCGTTGCTGAACACCGTCGTGCTCACGGTCGTCTGCGTCTTCGTCTCGCTGCTGCTCGGCCTGGGGCTGGCGATCCTGCTGGACCGCAAGTTCCTCGGCCGCGGGGTGGTCCGGACGCTGCTGATCACGCCGTTCCTCATCCTGCCCGCGGCGGGCGCGCTGCTGTGGAAGACGACGATGTTCGACCCGACCTACGGGCTGCTGCATTTCGTGTTCGGCACGGACGTCGACTGGCTTTCGGAGTTCCCGCTCGCGGCGGTGATGGCACAGGTGGTCTGGCAGTGGACGCCGTTCATGATGCTGCTGATCCTGGCCGGGCTGCAGAGCCAGCCCAAGGACGTGCTGGAGGCCGCGGCCGTCGACGGGGCGGGCCGCTGGCGGACGTTCACCTCGATCACGTTGCCGCATCTGAGCCGGTTCCTCCAGCTGGCGACACTGCTGGGGGCGATCTACATCGTGAACAGCTTCGACGCGATCTTCCTGATGACACAGGGTGGTCCGGGTACGGCGAGCACGAACCTGCCCTTCTACATCTATCAGCGCGCGTTCCAAGGTTTCGACATCGGGCAGTCGTCCGCGATGGGCGTCATCGTCGTGATCCTGACGATGATCGTCGCGACCTTCGCGCTGCGGCTGATGTTCCGCACGTTCTCGGTCCAGGGAGGCGCGAAATGAAGAGCCGCTTCGGCCCGGGCGCGCTGACGGTCGCGACCTGGGTGATCGCGATCCTGTTCGTGTTCCCACTGCTGTGGATGATCCTCACGGCCTTCAAACAGGAGGCCGACGCCTACACCGATCCGCCGCGCCTGTTCTTCACCCCGACGCTCGACCAGTTCGCCGGCGTGCTCGAACGCGGCTTCCTGCCGTACCTCTCGAACTCCGCGTTCGTCACCATCGTGTCGACGGTGTTCGTGCTGCTGCTGGGCATCCCGGCGGCGTACGCGCTGTCGCTGGCGCCGGTGAAGGGGACGAGCAACGCGCTCGGCTTCTTCCTGTCGACGAAGATGCTGCCGATCGTGGCGGCGATCATCCCGCTGTACGTGATCTCGCAGAACACTCGGCTGCTCGACAACGTCTGGGCGCTGATCATCCTGTACACCTCGATGAACCTGCCGCTGGCCATCTGGATGATGCGGTCGTTCTTCCTCGAAGTGCCGCACGAGATGATCGAAGCCGCCCGGATCGACGGCGCGACCCTGCCGGTGCTGCTGCGGAAGATCATCATGCCGGTCGTCGCGCCGGGAGTGGCCGCGACCGCGCTGATCTGCGTGATCTTCTCGTGGACCGAGTTCTTCTATTCGGTCAACCTCACCGCCGCGAGGGCGGGGACCGTGCCGGTGTTCCTGGTCGGGTTCATCACCAGCGAAGGGCTGTACTGGGCGCAGCTGTCCGCCGCGGCCCTGCTCGCGTCGCTGCCGGTGATGATCGTCGGCTGGATCGCGCAGAACCACCTGGTGCGGGGCCTGTCCATGGGTGCGGTCAAGTAAGGGCTCGTGAGTGATTTGGGTCGTTATTGAGGGGTAAGGCAAAGGTGGCGTGGTGGGTGGTAAGTCCGTGAAGGCCTCCTTGAGGGACTCTGGGTCCCTCAAGGAGGCCTTCACGGACTTCAAGACGGGACGTTGATGTCACAGCCGTCCCACTGTCACCAGGGATCACGCCTGACGGTAGTGAAGGGCTCCTTCACTACCGTCAGCGTAGGCAAGGAAGCCTTCACCACCAGGGAAACGCGTAGGCAGCAGCGACCACAGCCCGCGACACGACACGTTTGACTTACCCCTCAATAGAACGACCCAAATCACTCACGAGACCGATCGGTTACGCGAGCGAGATCGCCTGGCTCGGGCAGATGTGCTCGGCGGTGCGCGCGTTCTTCTCCGCGTCGCTCCCTTGGGGCTCCGGGACCAGCACGATGACGGTCCCGTCGTCCTCGCTCTGATCGAACAGATCGGGATCGGTGAGCACGCATTGGCCCGCGCCCACACACCTACCGGCGTCCGCGATGATCTTCATGGCTCCTCCTACCAGGTGACCGGAAGCGCGTGGAGGCCGTAGATCGACGAATCGTGCTTGAACGGCAGTTCGTCGATCGGAACGGCGACCCGGATGTCCGGGATACGCCGGAACAACGTATCGAACACGATCTGAAGTTCCATCCGCGCCAGATTCTGGCCGAGACACTGGTGCGCCCCGAAACCGAACGCCACGTGGTGCCGCGCGCCGCGTTCGATGTCGAAGTCGTCGGGGTTCTCGAAGCCGTCCGGGTCGTGGTTGCCGGCGTTGCTCAGGCCGACCACGCCCTCACCGGCGCGGATGAGCGTGCCGCCGATCTCGACGTCGGCCGTGGCGAAGCGCGAGGTGGCTACCTCCGCGATGGTGTGGACCCGCAGGAGTTCTTCGATGGCGGGAAGGGTCTTGTCCGGGTCGGCCTTGATCTTCGCCAGCTGATCGGGGTTCTCCAGCAGGGTCACCGTGCCGAGCGAGATCATGTTCGCCGTCGTCTCGTGCCCGGCGACGAGCAGCAGGAACGCCAAGCCGACGAGTTCCCCATGGTCGGCGTTGCCGGACTCCCGCTGCTTCAGGATCTGGCGGCCGAGGAGGTCCTCCTCGGTGGGATTCGCCTCCTTCTTGGTGACGAGTTCGTCGAGATAGCCTTCGAGCTGCTCGAACCCCGACTGCCGTTCTTCGGCACTGACCTCCCGGCTGAGCATCTTGGAACTGCAGGACTGGAAGAAGTCATGGTCGGCGTAGGGGACGCCGAGCAGTTCGCAGATCACCAGCGACGGAACCGGCAGCGAAAGGGCTTTGACGAGGTCGGCGGGCTTAGGACCGGCGAGCAGGGCGTCGATGTGCTCGTCGACGATCTGCTGGATCCGCGGCTCCAGCGCCTTCATGCGCTTGACCGTGAATTCGCCGACGACCTCACGCCTGGCCCTGCCGTGCTCCGGCGGGTCCATCGCGATGAGGGACGGCCGGAACTCGTTGTCGTCCCGGCGGATCGGCCGCGGCGCCATCAGCGGGAACGACGGATTCCGCCGGTCGGAACTGAAATGCGGGCTGCTCAGCATTTCGCGGATGTCTTCGAGCCTGGTCAGTGCCCATGCCGTCTGTCCGGAAGGGAGATTGACCCGCGAAATCGGACTTTCCTCGCGCAGCTTCTGGTATTCGGGAGGTGGCGAAAACGGGCACTTTCGCGCCAGAGGCAGGGTGGTGGCGGTGGTTTCCTCGACGTCGGTCATCGGGTCGTCCTTCCCCGGGTGTCGGGTGAGTACGGGTGAAATCGGACAGGGGCCCCATAAAACGTATGCGGATGGTTTTATTCCGCTTATGCCACCAAGGTACTCAAGTGGAGGCTGGTCGTCCACTCGCGAAGGGGTGGTTCCGCGTGAAGCGTGAAGCGCCCGTTCGTCCGTGCGAGAATCACGGCGCCGAACCATCCGTGAGAGGCGAGGACATGACAGCCGACCCCGAGACCCGCTTGCGTGCCGACGCGCGCCGGAACCGGGATCAGATCCTGGCCGCCGCGAGGGTGATCTTCGCAGCCCAGGGCGCCGAGGTCCCGATGGAAGAGATCGCGCGGGCGGCGGGCGTCGGCGTCGGCACGCTCTACCGTCGTTTCCCGGATCGGGACGCGCTGATCCGGGCTGTCGCCGTCGACAACTTCGACAGGGTCCTCAAGGACGCGAAGGCGGCGAAGGACCAGGAGTCCTCTGATTGGGAGGCGCTGATCCGGCTGCTGCACCAATCGATGGAACTTCAGTTGAGCATTCAACTCGCGATGGTGTCACCGCGGGCGCACGCGATCCTGAGGAGCGATCCCGCGGTCAAGGCCTTGCGGGACGACCTGCTGGTGGTGCTGGGCGGCTTCGTCCAGGGCGCGCAGGCGGAGGGCAAGCTGCGGACGGACGTCGCCACCGGCGATGTCGCGATGCTGTTCGCGACGTTGCTGCGGCAGATGCCGGGTAAGGGCAAAGAGGTCGCGCGGATGGCGACCCGGCGCTGCATCGGGATCATGATCGACGGCTTGCGGGCCGCCGGGCCGAACGAGCCGCTGCCGGGCCGGGCGCTGACCAGCGCCGACCTGGACCCGAGTCACTGAAAGCCCGTGAAGGCCTCCTTCCCTACCCTCAAAGTAGGGAAGGAGGCCTTCACGGCAAGCTCGCATTTAGAGGACTAAATGCGGGAAGTGGCTAGACGCCCAGCGGGTGCCAGACGGTCTTCGCCTCCAGATACCGGCGTAGCCGCGCGATGTCGGCGTCGGCCGTCCAGTCCGGTTCGGCGTCCGGCACGGTCAGGACACGCTTCACGGTGCCCGCGGCGTCGCGCGCCAGGTCCGCGCGGGCGGACGGCTCCGCGCCTGTCGGGTCGAGGGCGTTGACGTCCCCGTGCGAGGCCAGCCACGAGCCCAGCTCCGAAGCCCGGCCCGTCAGGATGTTCGCCACGCCACCCGGCAGATCGGACGTCGCCAGTACCTCCGACAGGGTGATCGCGGGCAGCGGCCGCTCCGCGCTGGAGACGACCACGGCGGTCGAGCCCGTCGCCAGCACCGGGGCGAGCACGCTCACCAGACCCAGCAACGACGACTGCTGCGGCGCCAGCACGCCGACGACACCGGTCGGCTCGGGCACGGTGAAGGAGAAGTACGGGCCCGCGACGGGGTTGGCCCCGCCGAGCACGGTCGCGATCTTGTCCGTCCAGCCCGCGTACCAGACCCAGCGGTCGATCGAAGCGTCCACAAGGGACTGTGCCTTCTTCGCCGCGATGCCTTCGGAAGCGGCTACCTCCGCGACGAACTGCTCGCGGCGGCCTTCCAGCATCTCCGCGACCCGGTAGAGCACCTGGCCGCGGTTGTAGGCGGTCGCCGACGACCAGCCGCCGAAAGCCTTGCGGGCGGCGGAAACCGCGTCACGGACGTCCTTGCGGGACGCGTGCGAGGCGTTGGCGAGGAAGTTGCCCTTGGCGTCGGTGACCGGGTACACGCGCCCCGACTCCGACCGGGGGAACTTGCCGCCGATGTAGAGCTTGTAGGTCTTCGCCACCGAAATACGGTCAGACATCGAGGTAGGCCTCCAGTCCGGTGCGTCCGCCTTCGCGGCCGAAACCCGACTCCTGGTAGCCGCCGAACGGCGCGGCGGGATCGAAGCGGTTGAACGTGTTGGCCCAGACGACGCCGGCGCGGAGCTGGTTCGCCATCCACAGGATGCGCGAACCCTTCTCGGTCCAGATACCGGCGGAGAGCCCGTACGGCGTGTTGTTCGCCTTGGTGACGGCTTCCTCCGGGGTGCGGAAGGTCAGCACCGACAGCACCGGCCCGAAGATCTCCTCGCGGGCGATGCGCATCGACTGCTGGACGTCCGAGAACACCGTGGGAGCGAAGAAGAATCCACGTTCGGGCACCGGGCACGGGCTGGTCCAGCGCTCCGCGCCTTCGGCGTCGCCGGATTCCACGAGGCCCTTGATCTTCGCGAGCTGCTCGGCGGAGTTGATCGCGCCGATGTCGGTGTTCTTGTCCAGCGGGTCGCCCAGCCGCAGGGTCGAAACGCGGTAGCGGAGCTTTTCGAGCACCTCCTCGGCGATGGACTCCTGCACCAGCAGCCGCGAGCCCGCGCAGCAGACGTGGCCCTGGTTGAAGAAGATCCCGTTGACGATCCCCTCGACGGCCTGGTCCAGCGGGGCGTCATCGAAGACGACGTTCGCCGCCTTGCCGCCCAGTTCCAGCGTCAGCTTCTTCGCGCTACCCGCGATCTGGCGCTGGATGGCCTTGCCGACGTCGGTCGATCCGGTGAACGCGACCTTGTTGACGT
The DNA here is from genome assembly GCF_055598845.1 of Amycolatopsis sp. NPDC039088. Taxonomy (NCBI): domain Bacteria; kingdom Bacillati; phylum Actinomycetota; class Actinomycetes; order Pseudonocardiales; family Pseudonocardiaceae; genus Amycolatopsis; species Amycolatopsis sp. NPDC039088. The sequence continues at coordinate 444,760 of NZ_JBVKAE010000002.1, forward strand.
CGCCGTGGCCCACCAGGGCTGCGCCGATGTCCCCGGCGCCGGGCAGGATGTTGACCACGCCGGGCGGGAGTTCGGCCTGCTGGCAGATCTCCGCGAACACCAGCGCGGTCAGCGGCGTGGTCTCCGCGGGTTTGAGCACCACCGTGTTGCCGGTGGCCAGTGCGGGCGCGATCTTCCACGCGAGCATGAGCAGCGGGAAATTCCACGGGATGACCTGACCGGCGACCCCGAGCGGCCGCGGGTTCGGGCCGTAGCCGGCGTAGTCGAGCTTGTCGGCCCAGCCCGCGTGGTAGAAGAAGTGTGCGGCCGCCGTCGGCACGTCGGAATCCCGCGATTCCTTGATCGGCTTGCCGTTGTCGAGACTTTCCAGCACGGCCAGCTCGCGCGACCGTTCCTGGATCAGCCGGGCGATGCGGAAGAGGTACTTGGCGCGTTCGGAGCCCGGCATCTTGGACCAGACGCCGTTGTAGGCCTTGCGCGCGGCCTTCACCGCGGTGTCCACATCGGACACCGACGCGGTGCCGACCTCGGCGAGCACCTCTTCGGTGGCCGGGTTGATCGTCTTGAGCGGCTCGCCGGAGCCGTCGACGAACTCACCGTTGACGAACGGCCGGTAATGCGGTTTGAGATTCGCGAGGTCGCGCGATTCGGGCGCGGGCGCGTACTCGAAGATGCCCATGGTCAGTCCACCGTCACGTAGTCGGGACCGCTGTAGTGGCCGTCGGCCTGGGTGCGGCGCTGCAGCAGGAGGTCGTTGAGCAGGCTGGACGCGCCGAACCGGAACAGGTCCGGGGTCAGCCACTGCTCGCCGGCGACCTCGTGCACCGCGACCAGGTACTTGATCGCGTCCTTGGTCGTCCGGATGCCGCCGGCGGGTTTGACGCCGCGCAGCTCACCGGTCTGGACGAACCAGTCGCGGACGGCCTGCAGCATCACATGCGTGACCGGCAGCGTCGCGGCGGGGGAGACCTTGCCGGTGGAGGTCTTGATGAAGTCGCCACCGGCCAGCAGCGCGAGCCAGGAGGCGCGGCGGACGTTGTCGTAGGTGGCCAGCTCGCCGGTTTCGAGGATGACCTTCAGATGCGCGTCGCCACAGGCGGCCTTGATGGCCTGGATCTCCTCGAAGACCGCCATGAAGCGGCCCTCCAGGAACGCGCCCCGATCGATCACCATGTCGATCTCGGCGGCACCGGCGTCGACGGCGATCTTGGTGTCGGCCAGCTTGATCTCACGGCTCGTGCGGCCCGCCGGGAAGCCGGTGGCGACACTCGCGACGTGGATGCCGGTGCCGCGCAGCGCCTCGACAGCCGTCTCGACCATGTCCGGGTACACGCAGACGGCCGCGACCTTCGGCGTGTCCGGCCGGTCCGGGTCCGGCCGCGTGGCCTTCGCGGCGAGCGCGCGGACCTTGCCGCGGGTGTCGGCGCCTTCGAGGGTCGTCAAGTCGACCATCGAGATGGCGGTGTCGATCGCCCAGAGCTTGGCGGCCTTCTTGATGCTGCGCGTGCCGAGGCCCGCCGCTCGCTGCTCGACGCCGACCTGGTCGACACCAGGCAGCCCGTGCAGGAACCGGCGCAGGCTCGCCTCGTCGCGAGTCGCGTCCGCCAGCGGCGACGGGGTGGCCGTCGCCGCTGACGAGCTGGTCGTAGCTGTCATACGGGTGAGTGTAGGCGGCCTACAGGCTGGGCACCGGGGCCTGGGCGGTGGCCCTGGCCGGGATCACCGGCGCGCAGAACTCGCTGATCATCGGCAGCTGGCGCTTGAGCGCGGCGTCCGGCGACGCGGTGAGGTCCACCGTGGCCAGCGTGGAGATGTTCTTGCCGGACTCGTCGTGGAAGCTTTGGGTGTTGAAGCCCGGCAGATCGCCCCCATGGCCCCAGATGGTGATGTCCTCGGCGCAGACGCCCGCGGTCTTGAGGTTCAGCTTCATCAAGCCGAGGCCGTACTCCATGACGCCGCCGGCCGGGACGGTCTTCTTCATCTGCGTCATCAGGTCCGCGGGAAGCAGGCGGCCGCCGAACAGCGCCTCGAAGAAGCGGTTGAGGTCCTTGCCCGAGGACACGATGCCGCCCGCGCCGAAGTAGCGCGAGTAGTTGTAGGTGGTGACGTCGGTGAGGCCACGCGGCGCGTCGTACAGCTGCTCGTAGCCGTGGGCTGCCGGGCGGAGCAGGACCGGGAAGTCGCGGGGGAGCGAGGTGTCGCGCAGATGCAGCGGCCCGGTGACGCGCTCGGTCAGCACCCGTTCCAGCGGCTTCCGGGTGGTCTTCTCGACGAGCAGGCCGAGGACGTTGTAGCCGGTGTTGGAGTACCCCCAGCCCGTTCCTGGCTTGAACTGCAGCGGCTGCTTCGACGTGCTCAGCCGGATCTGGCCTTCACTGCCGAAGTGCTCGAAGCGCTCGGTGTCGATCTCCGGTCCCGTCGCCCAGGAATCCCCGGGAAGCAGGTCACGCGGGAGACCGCTGGTGTGCTGCAGCAGCTGGCGGACGGTGAGCGGCTCCGGGTACGGCAAGAGTCCCGGCAGGTAGCGCTGGACGGGTTCGTCCAGACCCACGCGGTTCTCCGCCACGAGCTGAAGGACCAGCGTCGCGACGAACACCTTGGACACACTCGCGACCCGCCAGCGTCCCGAAGCGTCGGGCTTGCCCGGGCGGTCGACGTTCGCGACGCCGCTGACGCCGCGGAAGTCGTCGGCGACGGCGACCATGCCGGGGATGCCCGCGGCGACGGCCGCGTCCATCGCGCTCTGGCGCGGGTCGGTCTTCCCGGCGGCCGCCGCCGGGAAGGCGGTGACGGAAAGCAGTGCGGCACAAGCGATCGCGACGAAACTTCGGCGCATGCGGTGAACTCCCAGGTGTTCAGGTCAGGCTTCCAGTTCGGATACGTCCTTCTTACGCGGTTTCCGCTTCACGACGACGCCACCCCAGAACGCCAGCCCGGTGATCTTCACCGTCGGCGCTGTCGGCGAGGCCGGGGGCGTCCCGGCGCGGTCCTCCAGTTCGAAGGCACCCATGAAGCCGATTCCGGTGACGTCCACGTTGATGTCGTCGGGCACGATGATGTCGATCCCGCCCATGATCGCGACCGCGGTGATCGTCGAATGCTTCTCGGCGAACCGCGCGTGCCGCAGGTCGAGTTCGGCGCCGCCCCAGAACGCGAAGCTGTTGTGCTGCGGCGGGACGACCCAGCTGCCCTTGCGTGACGCGCCGGACAGCACGGCGATCGACGCGCCGGAGCCGGGATGGCCGCCGATGCGGTCGTCGGGCAGGCCGAGCACGCGCGAGGCCGACGGTTCGATCGCGGACCGGGCTTGTTGAGGCAGATCCGCGGTGACCGGCTTGAGGTCGCCGACGGTTTTGGCCGCGTAGACGGTGGTGAGCCGTTCTTCCAGCTCGTTGATGGTGATGCGCCCCTCGGACATCGCCGTGTGCAGCACCTGCGCGACCTGCTCGCGGTCGGCGTCGGAAATGCGCATCTGTTCGGGGCCCGGCAGGGCCGGCTCTTCGCTCACGCGCAGGAGCCTAGCGCCGGGAGGAGGGCCCGGCGTCCATCTTTTGGCCGACAGTGGGATTCTCCCGTGATGGGGAACTCACTACCTGGTGCGATCGAACTGCCCGATGGGGTCAAGGTGCGCGGACGGGGCCTCGGCAGGCCCTGGCCGGAGGGGCCGGCGCCGGATTTCGGGCTTTACTTGGGCGGCGCGAAGCTGCGCCGGAAACACGACCACAAGCTTGACTGGGACCACGAGTGGATCCGCTGGCCCGATTTCCTGGTGCCGATGGACCGGGCGGAGGCGCGGCGGCAGATCGTGGCCCTGCACGGCCGGGCCGCGGCGGGCGAGAACGTCGAGGTCGCCTGTTACGGCGGGGTGGGGCGGACCGGCACGGTGCTCTCCTGCTTGGCCACGCTTTCCGGGCTGTCCGCCGACGAGGCCGTCGCGTGGGCGCGGGCGAACCACCACGAACGTTCGGTGGAGATGCCGTGGCAGCGCCGCTGGGTCGGCTGGTTCGCGCGGCAGGCCTGACGGGCTAAATTGACCGGCATGGATGTGCACGTCGTTGATCACCCGCTGGCCAAGGCCAGGCTCTCCACCATGCGCGACGCGCGCACCGACAGCGCCGCTTTCCGCGCGGCGCTGCACGAGCTGACCGTGATGCTGGTCTACGAAGCCACGCGTGACATGCCCGTACGGATCGAGCGGATCCACACGCCGGTGGCACGCACCGACGGCTACGCGCTGGCGAGTCCGCCACTGCTGGTGCCGGTGCTGCGGGCGGGGCTGGGGATGGCGGATCAGGCGCACAAGCTGATCCCCGACGCCCAGATGGGTTTCGTCGGCCTCGCCCGCGACGAAGAGACGCTGAAGCCGACGCCGTACCTCGAGTCGCTGCCCGAATCACTCGCCGACCGGCCGGTGCTGGTGCTCGACCCGATGCTGGCGACCGGCGGCTCGATGGAGTACACGATCCGGCTGCTCACCGACCGGGGCGCCACCGACGTCACCGCGATCTGCGCGCTCGCCGCGCCCGAGGGCATCGAGCACCTGGAGAAGACCGGGCTGCCGCTGCGGGTGGTGACCGCGAGCATCGACGAGCGGCTGAACGACTCCGGCTTCATCGTGCCGGGCCTCGGCGACGCGGGGGACCGGCAGTACGGCGCCGTCTGACGCCCCGGCCGGATCGCCTTTAGCGGGCTAAACGCGATCCCGTGCCGCTGCCGGAAGTCCGTGAAGGGGGCCTTCACGGAGCTGGGCGCAAGGATGGGGGCGTCAGGTACTTGAGCAGGCGGGCGTGGCCCTCGGATCGCGTTTAGCCCGCTAAAGGCGAGTGCGTGCCCTGGCCCGGATCGCGTTTCGTCGATATCGAGGGCAAGGCGAAGGTGGCAGGGTTGGTCTTGGCGGCGGGGGCGGCTCGCCAGGCAGACCTTGAACCCTCTCGACTGTCCATAAGGGACGCTTGTCTGCGACAACAGTGCCCGGTTTGAGTAACTTGCGTGGTTTCGCAAGGGGTCGTGAGTGGTAAAGAGCGTTCTAACCCACTCACGACCATTGCCGAAAACCGTGCATACGCACCTCAAGTGGACATTTCGCCGCGCGGGACCATCCCTTGTGGACAGTGGTAGGAGTATGTCTGACGTAGGCCAGTCCAAATCTGGCCGTGAAGGACTCCTTGAGGGACTCTGGGTCCCTCAAGGAGTCCTTCACGGACGTGAGAACGCTTCATTGCCCCGCCCGGATCGCGTTTGGCCCGCTGAACGCGAGTCGTCAGCGGCGCAGCCAGCCGGAGGCGTTCGCCCGCAGCGCGGTCTCGTAGGCCTCGCTCACGGTGAACTCCTCCGGCAGGTTCCCGGTCAGCTCCAGCGACACCAGGCCGTGCACGAGTCCCCAGCAGCTCACGATGACGACCTCGGGCGGGACGTCGGCGAAGACGCCGTCGGCGACGGCCTTGCGGATCGTCTCCTCCAGGGGCGCCAGCGTGGCGCGCGCCTGCTCGGACATCTCCTCCGCGGGCTCGAAACCCGGGACCGACTTCGTGAACATGATCGCGTAGAGATGCGGGTCGGCCAGGGCGCTTTCGCGATAGGCGACGCCGAGCCGCACGAGGTCCTCGACCGGGTCGCCGGTGCGCGGAACACCGGACATCCGGAGGCCAAAGCGGCGAAAGCCCTCGGAGAAGAGGGCGCTGACCAGATCCGTCTTCCCGCCGAAGAGTGAATAGACCGCGGTGGTGGACGTGCCGACGTCGGCGGCGAGCTTGCGGAGGCTCAGCGCCTTCGGGCCGTCGGCCGAGATGAGCTCACCTGCGCGGTCCAGTAGTTTCAGCCGGAGGTTCTCGTCGTGCGTCCTGGGGCGGGGCATGATCCCGATCGTATCGCAACGCTGTTATGAATCGCTCGGATTCGGAGTTGACCTGGAGCGCACTCCAGGTCGTACTGTCGTTGGCATGAGCTACTCGATAGCGGAAGCCGCGCGACGTAGCGGGTTGTCCATCGACACCCTCAGGTACTACGAGCGCATCAAACTCGTCGAGCCCCCGGCACGGGACGCCGCGGGGCGCCGCGCCTACACCGATGAGGATCTCGGGTGGCTGGGGTTTCTGACCAAGCTGCGGTTGACCGGCATGCCCATCAAGCGCATGCGCGAGTACGCGTCGCTGCGCCACCACGGGGCGGCGAGCGCGGGACGGCGTAAGGCGATCCTCGTCGACCAGCGCAAATCGGTCGCCGACCGGATCGCCGAGCTGCAGACCTGCCTCGACATCCTCGACTACAAGATCGACCACTACGACCAGGTGGAGCGCAAGGTGCTCGGCACCGGAGCCACCATGGAGGGAATTTCAGCGTGATCAGCACCAGGAAGCTCGGCGGTCTGGAAGTCGGGGCGCAAGGACTCGGCTGCATGGGGATGAGCCAGGCCTACGGCGTCCGGGACGACGACACCGAGTCGATCGCCACCGTCCACCGCGCCCTCGAACTGGGCGTGACCATGCTCGACACCGCCAATGTCTACGGGGCAGGCGCGAACGAGGAGCTGGTCGGCCGGGCGATCGCGGGCAAGCGGGACCAGGTGGTGCTGGCGACCAAGTTCGGCATCGTCTGGGACAAGGACGGCGGGATGTCCGCCCGCGGAGATGCCGCTTACGTCAAGAAGAGCTGTGAAGAGTCCCTTCGCAGGCTGAACGTCGACCACATCGACCTCTACTACCAGCACCGGGTCGACCCGAACACGCCGGTCGAGGAGACCTGGGGCGCGCTGGCGGAGCTGGTGGACGAGGGAAAGATCCGGTTCGCCGGTATCTCCGAGGCGAGTGCCGCGACGATCCGTCGCGCGCACGCCGTCCACCCGGTCACGGCACTGCAGAGCGAATGGTCCCTGTGGACTCGCGGCATCGAAGGCGAGATCCTTTCGACCGCTCGCGAGCTGGGGGTCGGCATCGTGCCGTTCTCGCCGCTCGGCCGCGGGTTCCTCACCGGAAGTGTGACGTCGGTGAAGGAGCTGCCGGAAGACGACATGCGCCGCAATCTGCCGCGGTTCGCCGAAGGCAACTTCGAGCGGAACATGGCGATCGTCGAGGCGCTGCGGGCGCTGGCGGCGGAGAAGGACGTGACAGCGGGTCAGCTGGCGCTCGCGTGGGTGCAGGCACAGGGCGACGACGTCGTGCCGATTCCGGGCACCAAGCGGCGCAAGTACCTCGAAGAGAACGCGGCCGCCGCCGAACTGGAATTGTCCGAAGTGGACATCGAGGCCATCGAAAAGGCCGCGCCTGCCGAGGCGATCGCCGGCGAGCGTTACCCGGAGCGGCTCGCCCGCGCCGCCGGCAAGTAACTTCCCGAGAATTGCGAGAGAAATCATGACCGGTTCGACGCTGCCCATTCGCAGGCTCGGCACACTGGAAGTCGGTGCGCAGGGGCTCGGTTGCATGGGCATGAGCGAGTTCTACGGCCAAGGTGACGAAGCCGAATCGATCGCGACGATCCATCGCGCGATCGAATTGGGCGTGACCCTGATCGACACGGCGGACATGTACGGCTTCGGCCGCAACGAGGAGCTCGTCGGCCGCGCGCTGGCGGGTAAGCGGGACAAGGTGGTGCTCGCCACCAAGTTCGGCATCGTGCGCGACGAGGCCGACCCCGCCAAGCGCGGGATCCGGGGCGACGAATTCTATGTGCGGCAACAGGTCGAAGCCTCGCTGCGCAGGCTGAACGTCGACCACATCGATCTGTACTACCAGCACCGGGTCGACCCGAATGTGCCGATCGAGGAGACCGCGGGCGCGCTGTCCTCGCTGGTCGAGCAGGGTAAGGTCCGGCACATCGGCCTGTCCGAAGCCGGTCCGGACACGATCCGGCGGGCGCACGCCGTGCATCCGGTGACGGCGGTGCAGACGGAATGGTCGCTGTGGTCACGCGACATCGAGGACGAGGTCGCCGGAGTCTGCCGTGAGCTGGGCATCGGCCTGGTGCCGTACTCGCCGCTCGGCCGCGGCTTCCTCACCGGCCGCTTCAAGTCCAAAGAGGACTTCGCCGAGGGTGACTTCCGGCAGACGGCGCAACCGCGCTTCGCCGACGGGAATCTCGAGCGGAACCTGGCGATCGTCGAGGCGCTGCGTGCACTCGCCGAACGAAAGGGTGTCACCGCGGGCCAGCTGGCGCTGGCGTGGGTGCAGGCACAGGGCGAGGACGTCGTGCCGATTCCGGGCACCAAGCGGCGCAAGTACCTCGAAGAGAACGTCGCGGCGGTCGGTTTGAAGCTGACGGCCGAGGACGTCGCCGAGATCGAAGCGGCGGTACCGGCCGACGCGGTGGCCGGGCAGCGTTATCCCGACGAGGGAATGCGCCTGGTTTCGCGCTGAGCACGAACGAAGAAACCGGCGCCGGGGGAACCGGCGCCGGTTTCTTCGTTGTCAGAGCAGGGAAGTGACCGTCGAGACCGCTTCGTCGACGGTCACGGTCCGCTGCTCGCGCGTGGCGAGACTGCGGACCGTCACGTTCCTGGCGTCCCAGTCCTCCTGGCCGACGATGACCACGGCCCGCGCCCCGGCCTTGTCGGCCCGGGTGAGCTCCTTGCCCAGCTTGCGGAGTTCGATGGGCGTGGACGTCCGCAGACCGGCCTTGCGCAATCGCCCGGCGACGTCGCGCGCGGCGTCGGTGAGCTCTTCGACCACCGGGATCACCACGACATCGGTCTCGCTGCGCGGTTGCGGCGTCAGCTCGTGGGTATCGAGGAAGTCGATCAGCGTGACGTCGCCCATGCCGAAACCGATCCCGGGGATCTGCTGTGACGTGAACATCGACGCCAGGTCGCTGTACCGGCCGCCGCCGAAGAGGGCCCGGCGGTTCTCCGGCGAGGTGTCGAAGACCTCGAACACGGTCGACGTGTAGTACGCGAGCCCGCGCACGATCATGGGATCGAATTTGATCAGCTCCGCGGCGCCACTGTTCAGCACCTTGACCAGGTTCGAGTTCTCCTTGACCTGCTCCGGAAGCTCGTCGAGGAGCGCGGTGCCGGACGAGAGGATCTCGGTCAGCTTCTCGAACTGCTTGTCGGTCAGGCCCGCCTCGGCCGCGGTGTCGCTCAGCTTCGTGCGGTCCGACTTCTCCCAGCGGTCCACCAGGGTGAACACCTGCGGCAGCTGCTCGGGTGTCACGCCGACGATGTCGGTGAGCGCCGAAGAGAGCAGGTTCCGGTCGTTGGCCCGCACCTGGAACATTTCCGGGGTCGCCCCGAGCGCGCCCATCATGTCGTGGACGAGCTCGAAGATCTCGATCTCGGCGTTCGCGCTGTCCGAACCGAAGATGTCCGCGTTGATCTGCCAGTGCTCGCGGACCCGGCCACGCTGCGGCCGCTCGTAGCGGTGGCAGTTCGGGTGGCTGTACCAGCGCACCGGGAACTGCAGCGACTTCGCGTTGCCCGCGATCATCCTGGCGACCGACGGCGTCATCTCCGGGCGCAGCGCCAGCCGCTCGCCGCCCTTGGTGGTCAGCGTGTAGAGCTGCTGGTCCGCGATCTCCTGCCCGGACTTCCGCTCGTAGATCTCGGCGGGTTCGAGGATCGGCCCGTCGTAGCGGAGGAAGCCGCGGAGTTCGAGCACGTCGTAGAGATGGCCGAACACCTGCGTCCGGACGGACATCTCAGCGGGCAGGAAGTCGCGGGTCCCCTTGACGGGGGCTGTCGGCAGGTATTCAGGCACGTCAGCAAGCTTAACGAGCGGCCTCCAGTGGTTTCGTCAGGGGAAGGCCACGCCGTACGCGGTGGTCAGTATCGCCGCTCCGAGCAGGACGGCTCCGGCGCTGGTGACCCGGCCGCCGAGTTTGCCCTTGCCCGGCGCCAGGTGCAGGAAGAAGCCGCCGGACTGGGCGAGGACGCCGAACAGCAGCAGGAAGCACACGATCCACCGCGCGGTGACCGAGAGCCCGGTCTGCCCGAGGATCTGCAGCGCGACCAGCGCCAGTACCAGCAGGACACCGGCGTGGGCGTGGCCGGCGCGGAACATCCCGCGCTGGTGTTCGGTCAGTTTTCGGTCGCGCATGACGCCCATCAGCGCGTAGCCGCCGTACATCACCGTCGGCAAGGAAACGAGCGCGATGGCCGTGAACAGCCTGATCGGGCCTTCCATGGTTCTTCCCTTCGTGGAGTGGGAGCGAAGGCAACGATAACACTGTTTTAAAACGCTGTCACCAAAGTCGGCGTCCCGCTTGCGGGAATCAGGGGCGGGAGCCGCGAGCGAGGACCAGGCGGACGTTCCGCAGTGCGGACAGATCGGCGAGCGGATCGCCGTCGACGACCAGGACGTCGGCGCTCAGGCCGGGAGCGAGCCGTCCGGTGACGTCGCCGAGGCCGAGCCCGGCGGCGCTGTCCTCGGTCGCGATCTCCAGGATCCGGCGACGGCCGAAGCCCAGCCATTCATAGAGTTCGAGTGCGCCGACGGGGTCGTCGAAGACCGAGCCGGGCAGTCCGGCGTCCGTCCCCGACAGCAGCGGGACACCCAGTTCCTCCAGCCAGGACAGCCGTCCGTAGACCTTCTTCGCGAGGTCCTCGCCCATGCGCTCGGCCAGCATCCGCCAGTTGCGGCTGCTGGTCGAACACGCCGCGATACCTTCGGCCGCCATCCGCTTCGCGACGTTTTCGCGCCTGTCCTGCCGCTGAGGCCCGGTCATCCAGGTGCAGTGCTCGATCGTGCGGACCCCGGCTTCGACCGACGCCTCGATCGCGTCGGCGCCATGGGCGTGCGCGGCGACCGGAAGCCCGTGGCGCGCCGCGTGGCCGACGACCAGACGGAGTGCGGGGGAGTCGAACTGGGACTCCCACATGTCCGCGCCGCCTTCGGTGATCTGGCCACCGCTCGCCATCACCTTGACGACGTCGGCGCCCGCGGCCGCGTTGGCGTCGATCAGGGCACGGATGGCGTCGTCGTCGCCGACCTCGCCGCCGAAGAAATGGCAGTGTCCATTAGGGACGGTCAGCGGTGAGCCCGCGGTCAGCAGCCGCGGGGCCGGCACGCCTTCGGTTTCGAGCTCCGCCCGGACCCGCGCGCCGAGCGCGGCACGATCGCCGAGGTCCCGCACCGTCGTGACCCCGCTGCGCAGCAGCTGATCCAGGCGTTCCCGCGCGCCCGCGCGTAAGGCAGTGTCGTCGCTCGCCAGGAAGTTCGGGAGCATCTCGCGGGTGGCGTCGAACGCCAGGTGCACGTGGGCGTTGAACAGGCCGGGCATCAGTGTCGCGCCGGGGAAGTCGAGTTTCTCGGCGTCCGGTGACGCCTGTGCGGCGACTTCGGCGCGCGGGCCGGCCGCGAGGATCCGGTCGCCGTCGACGAGCACGGCGCCGTCTTCGACCGGGGTGCTCGGACGCGGCAGGATCCGGCTCGCGGTCAGCAAAAGCTGCAAGGTCATGCCCCGTTCCGGGATACCGCGGCCGAAAGCGCGAGCAACGGCCGCACGTCGGATTCGATGTCCGCGCCACCGCCGGGGAGCACGAGTTTCGCCCGCCCGTCGGTCTCTTCACCCGCGGCTTGCCTGGCGATCGCCGTCTTCAGCGCTTCCGCCGCCGCCAGCGGGTCGTCGACGGCGAGCGCGGTGAGGTCGGTTTCCAGGTACGGGCTCAGCTGCACGAGCCCGTCACGGATCTCGATCACACGGCGGTAGTAGTGGCGGTGGACCGTGCGCGGGCGCCAGCGCTCCCACCGCCCCCGCGGCGTGCTCCGGAGCACGATGTTCGGATAGACCTCGGCCAGCGCGGTCCACAAGGGAGTGAGCCGTTCGTGGTGGAGCCGATGCTGGCGACGGCGGCGCAGCGCGGCGAACCGGGCGCGGACGCCGGGATAGGTGATCCCCGCGAGGAAGAGCACGATCCCGAGGATCACCAGCGGGACGGCGACGACGAGCAGAATCGGGATCGACGGCCCGAACGCCCAGGCGATCACGATGTAGAGCGCGCGGAAGACGCTGCCCGCCGACAGGCAGATCAGCCCGGCGGCGCTGAGTTTCAACCCGGTCCGCAGATGCCGGTCCGCGGTGCGGATGTACCGGAAGATCCACCAGGCACAGGCGGCGAGGCCGTAGATCAGGTACAGCCCGGCCCCGAGGTAGAACAGCGCGACGCCGGGCACGTGCACGAGCTTCGGGCTCAGCGCGAGCCCGCGTGCCTCCGGCGGGGTGATGGCCATGGCGACCAGCATCAGCGCGATCGCGCCGGACAGCGGGACCAGCTCGAAGAGGACCCGTCGTGGCCTGCGCGGACCCAGCGCGGAGCCGAGGAAGACGAGCAACAGCGCGCACACCCCGAAGGCGAGCAGGACGTTGTTGACCAGGCGTCCGGTGCCCTTGCCCGCCAGCCCGTCGAGCCAGCCGGAGATGACCTTCTGCTGGGCGAGGAAGGACCCGGCGACACAGACGATCGTGACGGTGATCGCCCAGTTCGGGAGCACCCGCGGCGCCCGGTACGTCTGGTAGATCCGCCAGGCGAGCGCGGTCGCGAACAGCGCCATCGCCACGATGTTGACGGGAGAGAACAGCGCGTTCACAGCCACCCTTGATGGTCGCCCAGCGCGCCTTGGACGCGGCGGACGTCATCGTCGTCGGCGCGACGGGGGATCGTGTAGTTCAAGACCGACGCCCATTCGAGGATGATGGTCGCCACGGTCTCGGCTTCCCATTCGTGCGCCTCATCGTAGGAGGTGCGGCGTAACGCGCGATGGACGGCGTCGCCGTCGAGGCCCGGTGCCGGGCCGCGCAGGAAGTCGGCGGGTTCGGCGTCGCCGCCGGGGTGGTGATCGGCGAGCATATGCCCGAGTTCGTGCAGGATGATGTGATCCTGATGGGACTTCGTGGTCTCCTGCTGGAAGAAGATGTAGTCCGCCGTCGAGGTGGCGATCCAGCAGCCGAACGGGCCGGGCACCTCCAGCGGATACGGCATCAGCCGGATCGGCCTGCCCCGCTGATCGCCGAGCCGCTCGCAGAGCACGCCGACGTCGAGCGGCGGTTCGATGTCGAGCTTGTTCAGCATCTTCCGGCAGCGTTTGCGGAGCTCGCGTTCCTTCATCGGTTTTCGCCAGGATGCTCGCGTTCGGCGGCGCGTTCGTAGCGTTCGACGAGTTCCAGCAGGTCCATGACCTGACGACGGCCCTGCGGCGAAAGCTCCTGCGCGCGCATGGCCATGAGCTTCGCTTCTCCGACGGGTTGCGGTTCCTGGTCGTCGAAGAAGTAGGTGACCGGGACGCCGAAGAGTCTCGCGAGAGCCTCGACGTAGTGGATCTTCGGATTGATCCGCTTGCCGGTGGCGAGCTGCTGGAGATACGCGGGCGACATCGCGGGGCCGCCCGCGCGGTCGATCGCCGCGGACAGCTCGCGATAACTGTGCGGGGCGCCCTCGTCGGCGCGCACCGAATCGATCAGCGCGCTGAGTTTCTCGGCGAAGGTCTGGTGCGGCGACATGACCCCCCGTTCATTTCATCGTCCCGTTCCGTAGTGGGAGTGTAACGCGATCCGGCCTGTCCGCAGCTGTTGACAGCGCCTGTATGCAGTGGTTTACAGTTGTCAAGCGGTTTCGGACCGTGTCAGGGCCTCTCTCTCCGGAATCCGTGCTCTGGGGGTGCACGGAGTACGGAGCGAGAGGCGTTTTCCCCGGTGGGTGCACAAGATCGTGCTGGGTGTAGTACGCTTCGGTAGTCAAGGTCGATCGCCATCACGGCGAACCCTTGACCTAGGCCTGTTGCCGGAGGTCGACCCCCAGGGCTTCCGGTGACAGGCCCCTTACTTTTCCGGGGCGAGTTTCTCCGTGTGTCTCGCCGGGCGAGACAGTACTGACTTATTTAGAGCGCATTTAGAGGACTGAATGCGTCAGGTCATCAAGGTGGCCGCGAGAGTTCCACCCAGTTCGAAACAGGCTTCCAGGTCCTCTTTGCCTGGTTCGCCGGTTATGAGGACCGGGGAAGCGGCACGTTCCCAGCCGAGGCCGGTGGTGATGCTCTCGATTCCGCGCACGGTTCCCGCGGTGTCGTTGTTGCCGTGCACGAAGAAACCGAACGGTCGTCCCCGCGTGGAATCCAGGCACGGGTAATAGACGGTGTCGAAGAAGTGCTTCAGCGCCCCCGACATGTAACCGAGGTTCGCCGGGGTGCCGAGCAGGTAGCCGTCGGCTTCGAGGACGTCGGGCACGGTCGCGGCCAGCGCCGGACGGCGCACCACGTCGACGCCCTCGATGTCCGGATGTTTCGCGCCGGAGAGCACGGCTTCGAACATCGCCTGCGTCGAGGGCGACGGCGTGTGGTGCACGATCAGCAGCTTCGCCATGCACCGATCCTCAGGCGAGCCGGGACTCGATGTCGGCGCGGAGCGCGGCCAGCCGGGCTTCCGCGGTGGCGCGTGCTTCGGCGAGGTCGCCGGAAACCGGCTGCTTCACCTGGAGATACGCCTTCAGCTTCGGCTCGGTTCCGGACGGCCTGATCACGACGCGCAGGCCTTCACCGGTCAGGCGGAGGACGTCGGCGCCGGGCAGGAGATCCTCCATCGTGACGTCGGTGCCCGCCACCGACGCCGGGGGAGTGGCGCGCAGGCCGGCCATCAGCTTCTCCCGCACCGACAGGTCGGTGACCCGCAGCGAGACCTGATCCGTCACGTGCACCCCGTGCCGCACGGCCAGTTCGTCGAGGACGTCCAGCGGGCCTCGGCCCGCCGCGCGCAGGGAGGCGGCCAGCCCGGCGGCGAACACGGCGGCGGCGATGCCGTCCTTGTCCCGCACGAACCGGGGGTTCACGCAGAGACCGAGAGCCTCTTCGTAGGCGAACACGAGCCTCTCACCCGCGCGGACCAGCCACTTGAACCCGGTCAAGGTCTCCGCGTAGCGCGCTCCGAATTCCTTCGCGACCTCGCCGAGCATCGACGACGACACGATCGTCGTGGCCACCAACGGATCTTCAGTGTCCACAGTGGACAGAATATGCCAGCCGAGCAGGACGCCGGTTTCGTCACCCCGCAGCATCCGCCACGAACCGTCCCGCTCGCGCACGCCCAGCGCGCATCGGTCGGCGTCGGGGTCGAGCGCGATCGCCAGCTCCGCGTCCACTTCGGACGCCAGCGCCAGCAAAAGGTCCGTCGCGCCCGGTTCCTCCGGATTCGGGAAGGACACCGTCGGGAAGTCGGGGTCCGGGGTGGCCTGGTCGGTCACCTGATGCAGATCGGTGAACCCGGCACGGTCGAACGCCGCGCGCAGGGTCTCCGCGCCGACACCGTGCAGCGCCGTCGCGGCGACCTTGATCTCCCGTTCCGCGCCGCGGGGAAGGAGCGCGACCTTGGCGAGGTAGGCGTCCAGGAGTTCGTCGCCCAGTACCTCGGCGCCGGGCGCGCGCGGTACGCCGATCGCGGGGGGAGCGGCTTCGATGGCCTGCTCGATCCGGCCGTCCGACGGGGGGACGATCTGGCCGCCTGTCGCGTCGTAAAGCTTGTAACCGTTGTCGGCGGGCGGATTGTGCGACGCGGTGATCTGGATGCCGGCGACCGCGCCGAGTTCCAGCACGGCGAACGCGAGTACCGGGGTGGGCAGCGGCCGTGGAAGCACCTTCACCGCGAATCCGGCGGCCGTCAGTACTTCGGCGGCGGCCGCGGCGAAGGCCTCCGAACCGTGCCGCGCGTCGCGGCCGACCACCACGACACCACCCGAATGTCCTTGCGCGCTCAGCCAGGCCGCGACCCCGGCCGTCGTGCGCGTCACGACCGCGACGTTCATCCCGTTGGGGCCCGCACGCACCGGACCGCGCAGCCCGGCGGTGCCGAACTCGAGGGGCCCCGCCATCCGGTCCGCGAGTTCTTCCGCCGCCCCGGCTTCGCCGCCCATCGCGCGGGCGAGGATGTTCTGCAGTTCGACGCGGGAGCCGTCGTCCGGATCATCGGCGATCCAGCGGAAAGCCTGATCCCTCAGCGCCGGGGTCAAGGAAGTCGTCACCGAGCCAGCCTACGGGTACCTTGGAAAAGGTGCGATTGATCTTCACTTCTCTGGTGAGTCATGGTCATCTCTATCCCCTACTACCGCTCGCCGTCGCCGCGCGCGACGCCGGGCACGAAGTACTCTTCGCCACCGGCGAAGACATGCGGCCGGTCGTCGAAAAGGCGGGTCTGGTCACGGAAAGCGCCGGATTCGGGATACGCGAAGCGTTCGCGTCGCTCCTCGGTCCCGACGTCGACCCCCGTGACCCCGCCGCCCCGCCGGAGTCGTTTTATCCCCTTATCGGGCAAGTCTTCGGAAATGTACTGCCGCGGCGGTTCGTCGCCGACCTGACGCCGCTCTTGGAGCAGTACCGGCCGGATCTGGTCGTCTACGAAAGCGGCAACCCGGGTGGCGCCATCGCCGCCCGGCTCGCCGGGATTCCCGCGATCGGGCACGGTTTCGGCCGGGTTTCGCCGAGCGAGCTCCTCGACCGCATCAACGACAACGTCGAGGAGTACGCGAAAGAGGTCGGCGTCGAAGCCGCCAAGCTGCCTTCATTCGGCGACCCGGTCGTCGACATCTGCCCGGAATCGGTGCAGTCGCCCGATTTCCTGGCCCAGGCGAAAAGGGTTCCGCTGCGTCCGGTCGGCTGGGCCGAGCCGGGTGACCTCCCGGCGGGCGTGGTGGGGCGCGACAAGAGCCGTCCGCTGATCTACCTGACGCTCGGCACCGCTTTCGGTGACGAGGGTGTGCTGAAGCGGGCCATCGCCGGTCTGGCGCGGCTGAAGGCGGACGTCGTGGTCGCCGCGGGTCCCACGGTGGAGCCGGCGCAACTGGGCGAAGTCCCGGAAAACGTGCGTGTCGAGGCGTGGGTACCGCAGACCGAACTCCTGCCGCACGTCGACCTCGTGGTTCACCACGGTGGAAGCGGGACGACGCTGGGTGCTTTCGGCGCGGCTCTGCCCCAGTTGGTGCTTCCGCAGGGCGCGGACCAGTTCACGAACGCCGAAGCCGTTGTCGCGGCAGGGGTCGGTGGTCAGCTGATCGGCGAGGAAAGCACCGAGGACGCCATTTTCGAGCAGTCGCGCAAGCTGCTCGCCGACGACGGCGTCCGTGCGGCCGCGCGGAAACTGGCCGACGAGGTCGCCGCGATGCCGTCGCCGGCGGAGGTCGCCGCGCGGCTGCCCGAGTTCGCGGGCTGAACCCGTGAACCTGTGAAGCGCGTGAAGGCCCCCTTCCCTCGGCCTGGTTTTGAGTGACCCAGCCGAGGGAAGGGGGCCTTCACGCGCGAAAAGGTCAGGCGCGGGCGACGAGTTCCTTGAGGAGGGTGCCCATGCGGGTGGCCGACTGGCGGCCCGCTTCGAGGACCTCTTCGTGGTTCAGGGGTTCACCGGTCATCCCGGCGGCCAGGTTGGTCACCAGCGAGAGCCCGAAGACCTCGACCCCGGCGGCGCGGGCGGCGATGGCCTCCAGCACCGTGGACATGCCGACGAGGTCGGCGCCGAGCGTCCGCAGCATCCGGATCTCAGCCGGAGTCTCGAAATGCGGCCCGGTCAGTCCCGCGTAGACGCCCTCTTCCAGCGACGGGTCGATGGTCCGGGCGATGTCGCGCAGCCGCTTCGAGTACAGGTCCGTCAGGTCGACGAAGTTCGCGCCGACGATCGGCGAGCGCGCGGTCAGGTTCAGGTGGTCGGAGATCAGCACCGGCTGCCCGACGTGGAAGCCCTCACGCAGACCGCCCGCGGCGTTGGTCAGCAGCACCGTCCGCGCGCCCGCCGCCGCGGCGGTGCGCACGTTGTGCACGACCGGGTCGATGCCCTTGCCCTCGTAGAAATGCGTACGGCCCAGCATGATCAGCGCGCGCTTTTCGCCGACCCGGACCGACCGGACGGTTCCCCCGTGTCCCACCGCGCCCGGGGCGACGAATCCGGGCAGTTCGCCCAGCGGGATCTCCGCCTCGGGCTCCCCGATGACGTCCGCCGCCGGGCGCCAGCCCGAACCGAGCACGACGGCGATGTCGTGCTTCTCGACGCCGGTGCGTTCGGCGATGGCGGCGGCCGCCGCGACCTCGTTCTCACTCATGCCGACGAGCGTATCCGGACAGTTCGCACGAGCAGGAACGCCACCAGCCCGAACGGGGACAGGAAGATCGTGAGGGCCAGGATCGGGCCGGTCACCAGCGGATGGATGCGGTGCTCGCGGGACTCGAAGTACATCCATCGCGCGATGAACAGGTCGAAGGCGATCAGGTGGGCCCAGATCGCGGCCGCCCCGTACGGCGATCCGGTGAACGCGCTGAGCACGTCCAGATCCGGCCTGCTCACCGCCGTCCACAGTTCGCCGAAGTGCGGGATGGCGAGGGCGAAGTACGGCACGAGCGGCAGCAGCGGCACCCACGGCGAGGACAGGATCCGGCGGGTCCACGACCAACCCGGCAGGAAGATCATCAGCAGCCAGAAGGGCGTGGCGATGGGGAAGGTCCAGGTGAACAGGGTCTCGACACTCATCGCAGCGAAGCCTCCAGCTCCCGGTCCTTCGACGGCCGCCCGATCGCGATTAGCCCGCTAAAGGCGACGCCGGCGATGAGCAGGGCGAAGGCCGTCAGCGTCTGACCGTCGGGAGCGACGATCGACTGGCCGCGCAGGGCCTGCCAGGTGAGCAGCGCGAGCAGGCCCGCGTAGCCGGCACCGGCGATCAGTACCAGGCGTGTCCGGAGGACGCCGTCGCGAAGGCGCGGGTAGCGCGCGGCCAGGACGCCGAGGGCGAGGGCGAGCAGCGGAAGTGCCTGAAGGGCGTGCAGACCGATGAAGTGCGGGATCCGCAGGTCGCCGCCGACCGTGCTCCAGCCGAGGATCGGCAGGCCGGGGCCACCGTCCGGGAGTCCGACGGTATGCGCCCCGATCATCGCCGAGGTCCCGGTCGCTTCGATCGCGGCCACCTGGTCGGGGGTGGGGCCGGTCATCAGCGTCGCCAGCGAGATCCCGGCCATGCCGAGGAGCGCGCCGATCCGGGCTGCCCACATCGTCGCGCGGTCCGGGATCCTGATGAACAGGACCGCGATCGTCAGCACGAGATTGACCAGCCACAGCGTCGCGATCATTCCGCCCATGACCTGGAAGATCGCGTTGTCCAGCGGGGTCTCGTTGTTGAAGTGGCTCGCCCGGACGCGAACGGCTTGGAACACCAGCAGCGCGTACTCGGCGGTGAAAATCACGACGAGGGTGTTCGTCAGCCAGCTCGCTGTCCGCCGGAACTTGGGCAGAAGGGAGACGAGCCAGCTCCAGGTGAAGAAGTACAGCGCGCCGGAGACGGCGAATTTGAACGGTTTCGCCCAGAGCGGCGCGCCGTGCAGTGTCCTCTGGTCGACGATCAGGGCGAGGACGCACAGTGCGGTGATCACGGCGAAGGCCTGGGCCGCGCGATACGAACCCCGGTGCCAGGTGCGGGTTCTCTCGGTGAGATCGGTCAAGATGGTCATAGGTTACTCCCAAAATGGATAGTCAGGCTCTCCGTTATGGGAAGTTAAACTATCCATGCTGAGAAGTCTTCAGGGATGACCCTGACACCGTCCCCGAGATCGGAGTGTCCACGCGTGCGGATGGCGGAGCTGAGCGAAAAAGCCGGGGTTCCGGTCGCCACGATCAAGTACTACCTGCGGGAAGGGCTGGTCCCGCCGGGGGAACGAACGAGCCCCAATCAGGCCAAGTACGACGACGGGCACGTTCAGCGGATCAAGCTGATCAGGGCGTTGATGGACGTCGGCGGCCTGTCACTCGCGACGGTCGGCGAGGTGCTCTCCGCGGTCGACGCCGGAAAGGAAAGCCCCCACCGCATCCTCGGCCTCGCGCAGGAAGGCCTCACGAGCGCCCGCCAGGTCGTCGACGACGAAAGCCGGGAATGGGCGCTCGCCACCGTCCGGGACCTCGCCGAGCGCCGCGGCTGGCCCTGCAAGGACGCCGACGATCTGATCATCCAGGCCCTGGTGGGTGTCCTGTGCGCGATCCGCGACGTGGGGCACGGCTGGTACCTCGACAAACTCGACGACTACGCCGAGGTCGCCGACCGGACGGCCGACCTCGACCTCCAGGGCATCGCCGGGGTCGAGTCGCTGGATCGGATCATCGAGATCGCCGTCGTGGAGACCGTGCTCGGTGACAGGCTGCTTTCGGCGCTGCGGAGGCTGGCGCAGCAGCGTGCCTCGAAGGAGCACTTCGCCCGGCTAGCCGTCGACGGTGAGTTGGGTTGATGGTCCGTGAAGGCCTCTTTGGAGGACTTGTCTTTGTTTACTCACTGGTGTGGAGCTTGTGCGGGTGGCCGGTGTGGTCGGGTGGGGAAGATTCCGGCCGTTGGACGGCCGGAATCTTCCCCGCTCGGTCGCCGGTCCGCAGATCGTGAGGGACGCGAGCTTGATCAACGGAAGATCGGGGACGTTGAGTGTCCCGGATCTTCCGTTGATCAAGGTGTGAGACCGGGGCGACGACCACCACCCTCGTGCAGGTCAGAAGTAAGTCCGTGAAGGCCTCCTTGAGGGACTCAGAGTCCCTCAAGGAGGCCTTCACGGCCTTGATAACACGGACAAATGATGTTCAATCGGACGAATCGATCCTCGGCGGGTCCTTATGGACAGTCGAAGAGTCTCAGGAACCGCCGCTCAAGTTCCTGGCATCGCGGCTCAGCCGAGGGAAGGGGGCTTCACGCGCCAAATCAGTGATCGCCGAATGGGGCCTTCACGCGCCGTCGCTTCGCGGAAGCACCTAGCCGTCGACGGTGAGTGACTGCGCGACCGGCTCGAAGATCGCCGTCTTCGCCGACGACTCCTGCTCGATCGGCGCGGTCACCGACACGATCCACAGGTCCGTGCCCGCGCCGAACAGATCCATGAACGTCGTGCGCCTGATGGTGTCGTTCGTGGCGTCCCTGGTCGCGCCGGCGGAGCGTTCGATCGTCCGGTAGACGTACCGCATGCTCTCCGTCCCCCGGCCGGGCACGGTGCCGGGTTCGCCGACGAGCGAGAGTTCCGGATGCTGCGACTTCAGCCAGCTGAAGTAGGCGGTCGGCGGGTTCTCGGTCAGGAAACCGCCGAGCCGCTCGACCCGGATGACCTGACGGCCGTCGGGTGAGACGTACTGGACCACCGTGCTCGCCAAACCCCTGGTGACGTGCGGTGCGGCGAACTTCTTCCAGCCCTCCGGCACGCCGATGGTGAACCGGCCCCCCTTGAGGCCGTTCACGATGCTGGCGTCACCCTGCTGCGTGATCAGCTTCGGTGGCGGCTGGGGAACGATCGTGTCGCCCTGTTCCAGCGCGGCAGGCGGCCGCAGATCCTCTCCGCCGACGGCCCTGGCCAGGACGAACCCACCGGCCGCCGCCAGGAGGAACACGATGATCGACGCGAGCGCCAGCACCACCGTGACCGCCGTCGACCGGCCGGGCGGACGTGGCGCCGCCGGCGTGACCGTCGGCATCGGCGCCAGTTCGGCAGGTGGTTCCGAAAAGCGGGGTTCCGCGGCGGCCTCGGACGGGCGCAGGAACGGCAGCGGCCCGGGGTCGGCGGCGAGTTCGGAACTCGTGCCCTCCGACGGCTTCTCGGGCGTGACCGTCTTGATCACCTGGGTGTCGGTCGCGTCCAGATGCGCGGTGGTCTTCTTGCCGTCGGGCGTGTGGAACAGTTCGGACGGGAAGAGGTCGATCAGCGTCTTGGCCTGCAACGGGTACAGGCGGCGCCGCACCTCGCGCAGCGTGATCCGCTTCGACGGCTCCTTCTTCATGAGCGCGCCGATGACGTCGGACAGCGGACCGGGGCCGGGCTTCGGTACCTTCCCGTTGACGACCTTCCCGACGGTTTCGAGCGGGTCGCCGTCGGCGTCGTAAGGCGGCGAGCCCTCGACGGCGGCGAACAGCGTCGCGCCGAGGCCCCACAGATCGGCGGCGGGGACGACCGCGCCGCCGGAGGCGACTTCGGGCGCGATGTAGGCGGGGGAGCCCAGCATCATGCCGGTGCGGGTCATGGTGGCTTCGGAGACGTTGCGGGCGATCCCGAAGTCGGTGAGCTTGATGCGGCCGTCGCCGGCGACCAGGACGTTCCCCGGTTTGACGTCACGGTGGGTGATCCCGGCGGCGTGCGCGGCTTCGAGCGCGGAAGCCACCGCGATGCCGACCGCCGCCGCCTGCTCGACCGTCAGCGGTCCGTGGTCGCGCAGGATGTGCGCGAGGCTGCGCGACGGCAGCAGCTCCATGACCACGAACGGTTCGTCATTCTCGCGCGCGACGTCGTGCAGGATGATCACGTTGGGGTGACTCAGGACGGCGATCGCGCGGGCCTCGCGCAGGGTCCGCTCACGCAGTTCGTCGGCCTGCGAGGTCGGGACGCCGGGCGGGAGCCGCACTTCCTTGACCGCGACCGGGCGGTGCAGGAACTCGTCGTAGGCCGACCAGACGGTGCCCATCGACCCCGATCCGATGACCGAGCGCAACCGATATCGCCCGGCGACGACACGCTTCTCTTCGCCGGGGCTCTCGCTGGACTCGGTGGGGTCGGACGGCACGGCCCCAATTGTGTCGTATGCCCCCATGGCGGGCTTATGCGCCGTGCCCTGTCGGAGTGAACGGTCGGGCCACCCCTTAGCGCGACTAGCGTCACAGGTAGGGGTAGTTAAGGGCCGTTAGCATCGTTGGTTATGACGGAAGTGGCCGAGACGGAGTCAGTGCGGACCCCTGACGAGCCCGACGCGCCCGAGGTGCTGAAGCTCGCGGCAGAGTTCCCGGAAGCGAGCCGGGAGCAGTGGCGAGAGCTCGTCGCCGGGGTGCTGCGCAAGAGCGGCGCGATCGACGAGACGTTCGACGGGCCGCCCGAAAGCAAGCTCGTCACCCGGACGTATGACGGCCTGGAGATCCAGCCGCTTTACACCGCCGAGGACACGGTCGAGGGGACCGGTTTCCCCGGTCTTCCGCCGTTCGTGAGAAGCGCCCGTCCCGAAGGTTCGGTGACGACGGGGTGGGACGTCCGCGCCCGCTACGCGCGCCGGGACGCCAAGGTCACGAACACCGCCATTCTCGCCGACCTCGAAGGCGGCGTCAGCTCGATCTGGCTGCGTGCGGGCGCGGGCGGGGTGCCCGTGGCCGAGCTGGCCGACGCGCTGAACGAGGTCTACGTCGACCTCGCGCCTGTCACTCTCGACGCCGGCGAAGAGTACGAAGCCGCGGCCACCGCGTTGTTCGAAATCTTCGCTGAACGCGAGATCCCGGCGAGCGCGGTCACCGCGACCCTCGGCGCCGACCCGATCGGCCTGACCGCGCGCACCGGCACGGCGCATCCGCTCGCTCCCGCCGCCGCGCTCGCGGCGCGCGTCGCCGCCAGTCACCCGAAGGTGCGGACGATCGTCGCCGACGGCCTGCCGTTCCACGAGGCGGGCGGCTCGGACGCGCAGGAACTCGGCGCGGCCATCGCGGCGGGCGTCGCGTACCTGCGCGCGCTCACCGAAGCGGGCCTGGACGTCGACACCGCGGCCGGACAGCTCGAATTCTGCCTCGCCGCCACCGCCGACCAGTTCCTCACGATCGCCAAATTCCGCGCCGCGCGGCGCCTGTGGGCCCGGGTCACGGAGGTCTCGGGCGGCAAGGCTTCCGGTATGCGGCAGCACGCGGTCACCTCGCCCGCGATGCTGACCCAGCGCGATCCGTGGGTGAACATGCTGCGCACGACGGTCGCCTGTTTCGGCGCCGGGGTCGGTGGCGCGGACGCGATCACCGTGCTCCCGTTCGACGCCGCGATCGGTCAGCCGGACGCGTTCTCCGCGCGGATCGCGCGCAACACGCACGCTGTGCTGCTGGAGGAGTCCAAACTGGCCGGTGTCATCGATCCGGCGGGCGGCTCCTGGTACGTCGAGAACCTCACCGACGAACTGGCCAAGGCCGCCTGGCGTGAGTTCACCGCCATCGAAGCGGCGGGTGGGATCGAGGCGGAGCTGGCTTCGGGCGCGCTCGCCGGACGGCTCGCGGAAACCTGGGAAAAGCGGTCGAAGCGGATCGGGACCCGCCGTGATCCGATCACCGGCGTCAGCGAATTCCCCAATCTGACGGAGAAAGCGGTCGTCCGCGACCCGCTCGACGACGTGCCGGGAGGCGGTCTGCCCCGGCATCGATACGCCGAGGCGTTCGAGGCCCTGCGAGACCGAGCGGACGCGCACCCGAGCCGTCCCCGCGTCTTCCTCGCCACGCTCGGCCCGGTCGCGGCGCACACCGCGCGGGCGAGTTTCGCGGCGAATCTCTTCCAGGCGGGCGGGATCGAAGCCGTCAACCCCGGCGCGCCCGAGGACGTCATCGCGGAATTCCGGGCCAGTGGCACGAAAGTCGCCTGTATCTGCGGGAGTAACACCTCCTACGCGGAAGAAGCCGCCAGCGTCGCGAAGGCGTTGAAGGAAGCAGGCGCCACATCGGTGCTTCTCGCCGGAAAACCCGGCGACCACCCGGACATCACGGACTATCTCTTCACGGGCTGTGACGCCCTCGAAGTCCTGACCGGCACGTTGAACGAGCTCGGAGTGCAGTGATGACCATCCCGAACTTCGCCGGTGTCGACCTGGGCACCCCCGACCCCGCCGACCGTCCTCAGTGGACCGAAGCCCTGCATGCCGCCACCGGTAAGGGACCCGACGCGCTCACCTGGGAGACGCCGGAGGGCATCGGCGTCAAACCGGTCTACACCGCCGACGATCTGTCCGGAGTGGACTTCCTCGGCACGTATCCCGGCATCGCGCCGTATCTGCGCGGACCGTATCCGACGATGTACGTCAACCAGCCGTGGACCATCCGCCAGTACGCCGGTTTCTCCACCGCCGAGGAATCGAACGCCTTCTACCGCCGCAACCTCGCCGCCGGGCAGAAGGGCCTTTCGGTCGCCTTCGACCTCGCGACGCACCGCGGCTACGACTCGGATCACCCGCGCGTCGCCGGTGACGTCGGCATGGCAGGCGTCGCGATCGACTCCATCTACGACATGCGCCAGCTCTTCGACGGCATCCCGCTCGACAAGATGAGCGTCTCGATGACCATGAACGGCGCCGTCCTGCCGGTGCTCGCGCTCTACGTCGTCGCGGCCGAGGAACAGGGTGTCACGCCGGACAAACTGGCCGGGACGATCCAGAACGACATCCTCAAAGAGTTCATGGTCCGCAACACCTACATCTACCCGCCGCAGCCGTCGATGCGGATCATTTCGGACATCTTCTCGTTCACCTCGCGGAACATGCCGAAGTACAACTCGATCTCCATCTCCGGCTACCACATGCAGGAAGCCGGGGCGACCGCCGACCTGGAGCTGGCGTACACGCTCGCGGACGGCGTCGAATACATCCGCGCCGGGGTCGATGCCGGACTGGACGTCGACAAATTCGCGCCACGCCTGTCCTTCTTCTGGGCGATCGGCATGAACTTCTTCATGGAGGTCGCGAAACTCCGTGCCGCGCGGCTCCTGTGGGCGAAGCTCGTGAAGGGCTTCGAGCCCAAGAGTTCCAAGTCGTTGAGCCTGCGGACCCACTCGCAGACCTCGGGCTGGTCGCTGACCGCGCAGGACGTCTACAACAACGTCGTCCGCACCTGCGTCGAGGCGATGGCGGCGACCCAGGGGCACACGCAGTCGCTGCACACCAACGCCCTCGACGAGGCCCTCGCGCTGCCGACGGACTTCTCCGCCCGCATCGCGCGGAACACCCAGCTGCTGCTGCAGCAGGAATCCGGTACCACCCGCGTCATCGACCCGTGGGGTGGCAGCGCGTTCGTCGAAAAGCTGACCTACGACCTCGCCCGCAAGGCTTGGGGCCACATCACCGAGGTCGAGCAGGCGGGCGGGATGGCCAAGGCGATCGACGCCGGCATCCCGAAGCTGCGCATCGAGGAGGCCGCCGCGCGGACACAGGCGCGGATCGACTCCGGCCGCCAGCCGGTGATCGGCGTCAACAAGTACCAGGTGACCGACGACGAGCAGATCGACGTGCTCAAGGTCGACAACGCCGGCGTGCGCGCGCAGCAGCTGGAGAAACTGCGGCGACTGCGTGAGGAGCGGGACGAGGACACCACCCAGGACGCGCTGCGGCGGCTCACCGCCGGTGCCCAGGCCGACGGGAACCTGCTCGCGCTGGCCATCGACGCCGCCAGGGCCAAGGCCACGGTCGGGGAGATCTCCGACGCGCTGGAGAAGATCTGGGGGCGCCACTCCGGTCAGATTCGTACCATCTCCGGTGTGTACCGCGAGGAGGTCGGCAAGACCGAGAACGTCGAAAGGGCCCGTGAACTGGTCGAGAGTTTCGCCCAGGAGGAGGGGCGACGGCCCCGGATCCTGGTCGCGAAGATGGGCCAGGACGGCCATGACCGCGGCCAGAAGGTGATCGCGACCGGCTTCGCCGACATCGGCTTCGACGTCGACGTCGGCCCGCTGTTCTCCACCCCCGGCGAGGTCGCGCGGCAGGCGATCGAGGCCGACGTGCACGTCATCGGCGTTTCGTCGCTGGCGGCCGGGCACCTTTCGCTGGTCCCCGCGCTGCGCGCCGAACTCGCCGAACAGGGCCGCGAGGACATCATCGTCGTGGTCGGCGGCGTCATCCCGCCGCAGGACTACGAGGAACTGCGCGCGGCGGGCGCGGCGGCGATCTTCGGCCCCGGCACGGTCATCGCCGAAGCCGCGATCGACCTCATCGGGCAGCTGACCACGCAGGAGTCCTGAGTCTTGCCGCGCAAGATCGACGTCGAGGCGCTGGCCAAGGGTGTCCTCGCGGGTGACCGCGGCCTGCTGTCGCGGGCGATCACGCTGGTCGAGTCGAATCGCGAGGACCACCGGGCGCAGGCGCAGGAGCTGCTGGTCGAGCTGCTCCCGCACGCGGGCGGCGCGCGACGCGTCGGCATCACGGGCGTGCCCGGTGTCGGCAAGTCAACCTTCATCGACCAGCTCGGCACGGATCTGACCGAGGCCGGGCACCAGGTGGCCGTCCTGGCCGTCGACCCGTCGTCGACACGGACCGGCGGGTCGATCCTCGGCGACAAGACCCGGATGGCGCGGCTCGCGGTGGACCCGAAGGCGTTCATCCGTCCTTCGCCGACTTCGGGGACCCTCGGCGGTGTCGCACGGGCGACCCGCGAAACGATCGTGCTGATGGAAGCGGCCGGCTACGACATCGTGCTGGTCGAGACCGTCGGCGTCGGGCAGTCCGAGGTGACCGTGGCGAACATGGTCGACTGCTTCCTGTTCCTGACGCTGGCCAGGACCGGCGACCAGCTGCAGGGCATCAAGAAGGGCGTCCTCGAACTCGCCGACGTCATCGCGGTCAACAAGGCCGACGGCGACCACGAACGAGAAGCGAAGCGCGCTGCCCGCGAACTCTCCGGGGCCCTGCGGATGATCTACGGGCGCGACGCCGACTGGACCCCGCCGGTGCTGACGTGCAGCGCGCTCACCGACGTCGGGCTGGACGAGGTGTGGGCCGAGATCGGCCGTCACCGTGACGTTCTGCTCGCGTCCGGCGAACTGGACGAACGGCGACGGCGGCAACAGGTGGAGTGGACCTGGTCCATGGTCCGGGAACAGCTGCTCGGAAACCTCGCCGCGCATCCGGACGTGCGAGCGGTCGTTCCGGACGTCGAACGGGCGGTCCGGGACGGTGAACTGACCCCGACGCTGGCCGCCCAGCGGATCTTGGCGGCGTTTTTCGGTCCTCCGCGTGGCGGCTGACGCGGGAACGCGGCAGAGTGCAGAATCGGATTCGCACTCTGCCGACGAAAGGGAGTCATGCCGAAAAGGTCTCGCCTCGGACAGCTGGCCGGGCTGATCGCCGCCGGGCTGATCGTCTGCGCTCCGGTCGCCCAGGCCGCGCCGTTTTCGGAGATCCCGGCCTCGTCGGCGGTGATCACCCAGGCGGCCGCGGTGCACGTGGTGCCGTCGCAGGCGCAGCCGGGACCGGTGCTCGATCCCGCCGAGACGGACAAGGCCAACAGCCAGGAGACCAAGAACAAGGTCATCGCGGGCATCGCCGCGGCGGTGCTGCTCGGGCTCGTGATCCTCGGTCGCCGCACCCGTTCCAAGAAGAAGAAGTCCTGAACCGCTACCGGTAAGTAGTAGAGCTCTCCGCTTAGTCCGGGCTGAACTCCCCGTAGCCGTTCAACGCAGATCCACTACCGGCCGTCTAGGGCTCGATCACTCGACGAGCGGCTTGTCATCTGCATGGTGCACGATCTAGCGCAAATGCGAATCACAGATCGATCGGCACCCAGCGTGTCTTCAGTGACCACTCGTACGGTGGTAGACGAAGGCAACTGTGTTGCGGGAGGAGGTGCGGCGTGACGGTGCTCGATTCACGTCCGGACATTCCAGGCGACCCCGAGGGTCGCGTCGTTGCCCCTATAGAGGCGCCCACCGCGCTCATCTCCGAAACCGGCGTCAGCATGGCACCTGTGCATGATCTGGGTGCCGGCCGTGGCCCCTTCTGGCTCGACGATTGGCTCCGCGCGAACGCCACCGACGTCCTCGCGTGGCGTCGGCACATCCACGCGCACCCGGAGCTCTCCCGGCACGAGTTCGCCACGACCGAAATGGTCATGTCCCTGCTCCGCTCGGTCGGGCTCAAGCCCTGGGTGCTCCCCGGCGGCACGGGTGTCGTCTGTGACATCGGGAGCGAAGACGCCGGTGGTGGCCGTTGTGTCGCGCTGCGCGCCGACATGGACGCCCTGCCGCTGACCGAGGCCACCGGGCTCCCGTACGCCTCCAAGACCGACGGCGCCGCGCATATGTGCGGGCACGACGCCCACACCGCGATCCTGCTGGGCGCGGCGCGGGCGCTGGCCGGCGCGCCGGAGCTGCCCGGCCGGATCCGGCTGATCTTCCAGCCCGCCGAGGAGGTCATGCCCGGCGGTGCGCTGGACATGATCGCCGCGGGCGCGCTGGAAGGCGTCGAGCGGATCTACGGGCTGCACGTCGACCCGCGGCTCGAGGTCGGCAAGGTCGGTATGCGCGAGGGCGCGCTGACGTCGGCCGCGGACATCATCGAACTGCGGCTCACCTCGCCGGGCGGCCACACCTCGCGGCCGCATCTGACCGCCGACCTGGTGCACGCGCTCGGCACGGTGATCACGTCGCTGCCCGCGGTGCTGTCGCGGCGCGTCGACCCGCGTTCCGGGACCGTGCTGGTCTGGGGCGCGGTGCACGCCGGACAGGCCGCGAACGCCGTCCCGCAGGACGGGGTGCTCCGCGGCACACTCCGGACGGCGGACCACGAGGTCTGGACGATGCTGGAGCCGCTCGTCGCGGCTTCGGTGGAGTCGCTGCTCGCGCCGACCGGGGTCGGCTTCTCGCTCGACTACCGCCGCGGCGTCCCGCCGGTCGTCTCCGACGCGGAATCGACCGCGTTGATGCGCGCCGGTGTCGAAGCCGCGCTGGGTGAGAGCGCCGTGGCCGAGACGCAGCAGTCTTCC
This sequence comes from Amycolatopsis sp. NPDC039088, assembly GCF_055598845.1. Classification (NCBI taxonomy): domain Bacteria; kingdom Bacillati; phylum Actinomycetota; class Actinomycetes; order Pseudonocardiales; family Pseudonocardiaceae; genus Amycolatopsis; species Amycolatopsis sp. NPDC039088. The sequence continues at coordinate 474,128 of NZ_JBVKAE010000002.1, forward strand.
GGCGGCGAGGACTTCGGGTGGTACCTGGAGCACGTCCAGGGCGCCTTCGCGCGGCTCGGCGTGTGGCCCGGTGAAGGCCCGATGGCCGACATCCACCGCCCGACCTTCACCCTCGACGAGCGTGCCCTCTTGTGCGGTGTCCGCACGCTGGTCCACACCGCGCTGGCCACCCTGGCCTGACCTCCACCCCATCACGCGTGTTCTCCGTCTGATCACGCGTGATCTCCGCCTGCTCACAGGTGTTCGCCACTTCCGGTGTCGAACACCTGTCCACAGGGTTTTCCACAACCCATGGAGTTATCCACAGGTTGTGGAAAGGGGCTTTCCAGGGGCGCCGGAACCGGCGACTCTCGAGGTCATGATCGACTGGGGAGGACGACATGGGGCGGTCTCGCGTAGTGAGGCCGACAGGGTGCTGGGACGCCGCATGGTCCTCGAAGGACTGGCCACGGGTGTCCTCGCACAGCCGTGGCGGGGAGTCGTCATCCATGCCGCCGATTCGCTCGAATTGACCACGCGGGCGCAGGCCGCTCTGCTCGTGGTTGAGCAACCTGCTGCTTTGTCAGGAGCTACATCCCTTGCGCTACATGGGATATCGGCTGTGGACGACACGAGCATCCACGTGACGGTGCCCTCCTCGCGACGGAACAAGCCGAAGCCAGGTTTGGTCATCCACCACGCCGATTTCCAGCCTTCGGACGTCGTCGAACTCGACGGGCTCGCGACGTTCTCCTTGGATCTGGCGCTGGCCGATTTTCTCTGCGACGGTGACAAGCGAACCGCGTTCGCCGCGCTGGACGAGGCGATGCACGGGCTTGCGCAGACCATGTCCGGGCCCTGCGTGAGAACGTCCGGGACCGAATCATGGACCGCCGTGACCGGCGAGGTATCCACAGGGCTCTCCTGCTGCTCGACCTGGCTACCGGCAAGGCGGAATCCCCGCCGGAAAGCATCCTTCGGCTGATCGTCGTCGAGGCAGGATTCCCAATACCGGAAGTGCAGTACGAGATCACCACGATCGAGGGTCGCAAGCTGTACGTACTCGACATGGCGTGGCCGTCGCGGCGGATCGCGCTGGAGTACGACGGCTTCGCATCTCACGAGGGGCGCCACGACTATGACTCCGAGCGAGACGCGCGGATGGCTGGACGGGGGTGGATCACGATCCGGGCGTCGGCGGCGGACCTGCGTGATCCCCAACGTGTCTTGGCCGAGCTGGCCAGGGCGTTCGAAAGGCGCGCAGTCGCGTGATCGGGCGGACGTCACGCGTGATTGAGCGGAGAACTCGCGTGATCAGGCGGAGAACTCGCCGGTCAGCCGGTGATGCCTCGGCAAGGGCGGGTCCGGAGCGCTTCGACGTAGTCCGCCGGGGCGCCCGCGGCTTCGGCGGCGTCGGCGAGAACGCCGAGGTAGCGGGCCGAGGGCAGGCCGCCTTCGTAGGCGTCGAGGACGTACAGCCACGGCAGGACGGACCCGTCCATGGTCTGCACGCGCAGCCGGATCTTGGTGTGGACGCCGAGCTCGCCGCCTTCCCAGCGGTCGAGGCCGTCCTCGTCCAGCGGGGTGACGTCGTACAGCACCACGAAGACCCGGGAACCGGGGTCTTCGACGATGGTCGCCAGCGCGCCTTCCCAGCCGATGTCCTCGCCGCCGAAGGTCAGTCTCCAGCCCTCCAGCCAGCCGGTGCCGGCCATGGGCGAGTGAGGAGCGCGCTCCAACATCTGGGCGGGCTCCATATTGGATCCATACGCGGCATACAACGGCACGGCCACAGCCTAGCGACCCGGCGGTCACCCGGCTGGACGCACATGCCGTGTCCGGCCACTCAATCCGCCCAGCGGTCGCCCGCGTACGGTAAACGCAGTCACAGACACCGCTAAGAGGAGGAGACCAGTGACCAAGATCGTGATCATGGGCGGAGGCCCCGCCGGTTACGAAGCGGCACTGGTCGCGGCCCAGCACGGAGCCGACGTCACGATCGTCGAACGCGACGGTCTCGGCGGCGCGTGCGTGCTCTACGACTGTGTCCCGTCGAAGACTTTCATCGCCTCCTCCGGCGCTCTCGCGAACATGCACGACCTTCGCGAACTCGGTATCAACACCGACATGGCCGACACGAGTGTCGACCTGCCGACCGTCCACGGCCGGGTCAAGGGACTCGCGCTCGCGCAGTCCGCCGACATCCGCGCCCGGGTGCAGCGTGAGGGTGTCCGCGTCGTCATCGGCCAGGGCCGCTTCGACGACGAAGAGACCGGCCTCGCCACCCACAAGGTCGCCGTCACCGCCCCCGACGGCTCCGTCGAGGTGCTCGACGCCGACGTCGTCCTCATCTCGACCGGCGCCACCCCGCGTGTGCTGCCCGGCGCGGTGCCGGACGGCGAGCGCATCCTCGACTGGCGTCAGCTCTATGACCTGCGCGAACTGCCCGAGCACCTGGCCGTCATCGGCTCGGGTGTCACCGGTGCCGAGTTCGCCTCGGCCTACACCGAGATGGGCGTCAAGGTCACCGTCGTGTCCAGCCGCGACCGCGTGCTCCCGCACGAGGACGCCGACGCGGCCGCCGTGCTCGAAGAGGTCTTCTCGCAGCGCGGCACCACGGTCGTCAAGCACGCGCGCGCCGACAAGGTCGAGCGCACCGAAAAGGGCGTCGAGATCCACCTCGCCGACGGCCGCGTGATCGAAGCCAGCCACGCGCTGATGACCGTCGGTTCCGTGCCCAACACCGCCGACATCGGCCTGGAGAAGGTCGGCATCGAGCCGGGCCCCGGCGGGTTCATCGGGGTCGACCGCGTTTCCCGCACCAGCGCGCCCGGCATCTACGCCGCCGGCGACTGCACCGGTGTGCTGATGCTCGCCTCGGTGGCCAGCATGCAGGGCCGCATCGCGATGTGGCACGCGCTCGGCGAAGGTGTCGCGCCGATCAAGCTCAAGACCGTCGCCGCCAACGTGTTCACCCACCCCGAGATCGCGACCGTCGGCATCAGCCAGCAGGCGATCGACTCGGGTGAGGTGCCCGCCCGCACCATCATGCTCCCGCTCGCGACGAACGCCCGCGCGAAGATGGAAGGCCTGCGACGCGGTTTCGTGAAGCTGTTCTGCCGCCCCGCCACCGGCGTGGTCGTCGGTGGGGTGGTCGTGGCGCCGACGGCGAGCGAACTCATCCTTCCCATCGCGCTCGCCGTCCAGAACCAGCTCACAGTGGAACACCTGGCACTGACATTTTCGGTGTACCCGTCGCTCTCGGGGTCGATCACCGAGGCAGGCCGCCAGCTCATGCGCCACGACGACCTGGATTGATCTTCGCCGCGGAAGCAACCCCGGCCGGGGTGCCCGCGTCTAGCGCGTGTCAGGGTTTCGTTGACAGCTAGGGGTTTTCGTGGTTCGCAGGGTTCTTTTCGGAGTGGTGGCGATCGGCGCGGCGGTGCTGGCGGGTCCGGCGACCGGCCTCGCGCAGCAGCCTCAGTCCGACCCCCAGCCCGGTTCCGGTGTCACGGTGCAGCTCAACGACGACACGGCCTACGAACTCGGACTCGTCAACAAATACGTCCATGGTGATTCCAACGTCGCGCTGGCGCAGTGCCCCGGCGATGGCCTGAAGGCGCCGAAGTCGACGACGTTCTCTTCGCCTGTCCTCACCGTCGGGAAGTACGACTACGGCCCGCTCATCGGCGTCCCGGCGAACGTCAGCGCCGAGGTCGAACTCAAGGCGGGCACGGCGCCCGGCAGCTACCCGCTGACCGTCAACTGCAATGGAAAGTCCTATACGGCAACGTTTTCCGTTCCTCCCCGGCAGGTGAACGCGGTGCCTTCCGGTGGTGCTCGCGCGGGTGACGGCAGTATGGCCTCCTGAGCCCCGTTTTCGAAACCGCCCTCGGACCCGTCCGGGGGCGGTTTTTCTTGCCCGGACATCCGCGACCTTTTCGTGATGAAAGCGGGCAACCGTCCGGGCGCGTACGGCGTCTGGCAGGAGTGGGGATGAACATGAAGTCGACTTGGTTGCGGGGATGGCGGGCGCCGCTGGCGCTCGCCGTCGTCCTGCTGGCGGTTTTGGCGACGCTGGCCTTCGTCCTGTCCGGTCCGGGGGAGACCGGGCAGGCCGCCGCGCCGCAGGTCACGGGGGTGACGTCGGCGGCGCAGCCGAGTGCCGAACCCGGCGCGCCCGGCACGGAGGCCGAGGGAGGGGCCGCCGTCGCGGGGATGCCGAAGGCCGATCCGGTCTCGATCGACGTACCGAAGATCGAGGCGAAGTCCAGTCTGATCCCGCTCGGGCTCAACGCGGACAACACCGTCGAGGTGCCGCCGGTGACCCAGCCGATGCAGGCGGGCTGGTATCAGAACGGGCCGACCCCGGGGGAGGTCGGGCCTTCGGTGATCCTCGGGCACGTCGACGGGAACAAGCAGAAGGGCATCTTCTTCCGGCTGAAGGAGCTCGCGCCCGGCGACAAGGTCTCGATCGCGCGCAAGGACGGCACGACGGCCGAGTTCGCGGTCACGAAGGTCGAGCGGGTGGCGAAGGACAAGTTCCCCACCGACGCGGTCTACGGCGACACCACCGCGCCGGAACTGCGGCTGATCACCTGTGGCGGGGTCTTCGACAAGGCTTCGCACAACTATCTCGACAACATCATCGTTTTCGCTCGGCTGATCGCGAGGTGAGTTCCATGATCAGGTACCGGTCCGCCCTGGTGGTGGCGTGCGGAGTGGCACTGGCCGTCCCGGCCGTCGCGTACGCGCAGGACGAGGTCCAGACGAGCCCTTCGCCCACCACGACCGCGAGTCCGAAGGCGGATCCGTACCCGTTCCTCGGCCTCTCCCCGCGGCAGGCGATGGCGGGGGAGGACATCCTGGTCTCGGTCGGCTGCCCGGTCGGCGAACTGGGCGAGGTGAAATCGATGGTGCTGGACCACATCGGGAAATTCGAGGTCGCGAACCCGGATCCGGTCATCCATGGCGCCGTCGCGCATATCAGCGACAAAGCGAGGCCGGGCTTCTACGCGATCACAGCGGTCTGCAAAACGACCACGATGACGGCGAATCTCCAAATCGTGGCCAAGCCGACTTCGTCGAATAAGCCGCCGAAACCGACTCCGACTTCGGTTCCGGGGCCGGGTCCGGCTCCGGGGAAATCGGGTCTTGCGGTGAAACCGGCTTCGGGGCGGCAGGTTTCGAAGATTCCGGTGGGGGCTCCGCAAACCGGTGGCGGGGGCACGACCCACTGACTCGTGAGTGGGGCCAGCGGCTCAGGTCAGGAAGTCCGTGAAGGCCTCCTTCCCTACTCTCAAGGTAGGGAAGGAGGCCTTCACGGACATGCCGCTTCGGGGGTTACCTCTTAATGGTGTCGTCATTGCCGTTTGCGACTCTTTTTTCTGTCGAGGCAACCGATTCCCGTTCCCGATGGTGTTCCTGATGCGAGGGCACGCACTGAGGGAGAAAAGATCATGGGAATGAAGACGATCGTCGCGGGCGCGGGTCTGCTCGCGATGACGGCGGGGGTGCTCATCGCGCCGCAGGCGGCCGCGACCGCGCCACCGCCGAAACTCTGGGTCAGCTCGGCGAAGGTCGCGCCGGGGCAGGCACTCGACTTCACGGCGAGCTGCTACGGCACCCGTACCGCGGTGACGTCGCCGGGGCTGGCGGGTCCGGTCACGCTCGAGGTCCAGCCGGGCTCGGGCGATCAGGCGCCGTACATCGGGCACGGCAAGGCCGGCGCGAACGTCGGCAAGTTCAAGGCGAGCTTCCACTGCGACGGCGGGCCGAACCTCCCGGCGGCCAGCGGGACGGCGACCGTCGAGTTCGAGGTGGTCTGCCTGCCGACGACGACGTCGCCCACGGCGCCCCCGTCGAGCAGCAAACCCCCTTCGACCAGCAAACCTCCGTCGAGTTCGAGCGAGCCACCCAGCAGTGAGCCGCCCACCAGTGCGCCTTCCTCCAGCGCACGCGCCGTCGTCCCGGCGGCGTTGACGAAGTCGTGCGGGACGCCGCCGTCCTCGCCGGGCAAGCAGCCGCAGGTGAAGGTCACGCCGAAGGGCGCTCCGCAGACCGGTGGCGGCGCGCTCGCCTGAAGTACATGAAGGCCCCCTTGCTTGCGTCCAGCGCAAGCAAGGGGGCCTTCATGTACTCGGGATCAGTCCTCGCCCTCGACCCAGTCGAAGGTCTTGGTGACGGCCTTCTTCCAGTTGCGGTACTCGGATTCACGGCGGGCCTCGTCCATCGACGGGTCCCACTGCTTGTCCTGCGCCCAGTTGTTGCGGATGTCGTCTTCGCTCTTCCAGAAGCCGACCGCGAGACCGGCCGCGTAGGCCGCGCCGAGCGCGGTGGTCTCGTTGACCACCGGGCGGATCACGGGCACGCCGAGGATGTCGGCCTGGAACTGCATGAGCAGTTCGTTGACGACCATGCCGCCGTCGACCTTCAGCGACTTCAGCGGGACACCGGAGTCGGCGTTCATCGCGTCGATGACCTCGCGCGACTGGAACGCCGTCGCCTCCAGGACCGCCCGCGAGATGTGGCCCTTGTTGACGTACCGGGTCAGGCCGACGATCGCGCCGCGGGCGTCGGAGCGCCAGTACGGCGCGAAGAGGCCCGAGAACGCCGGGACGAAGTACGCGCCACCGTTGTCCTCGACGGTGCGGGCGTGTTCCTCGACCTCGGCCGCGGAGCCGATCAGGCCGAGGTTGTCCCGCAGCCACTGCACGAGGGAACCGGTGACCGCGATCGACCCTTCGAGCGCGTACACCGTGTCGTTCGAGCCGATCTTGTAACAGACCGTGGTGAGCAGCCCGTTGTTCGACATGACCTTCTCGGTACCGGTGTTGAGCAGCATGAAGTTGCCGGTGCCGTAGGTGTTCTTCGCTTCACCCGGCGAAAGGCACGCCTGCCCGAACGTCGCGGCCTGCTGGTCGCCAAGGATGCCCGCGATCGGGACACCGGCCAGCGCGCCCTTCTCGCGGACCTTGCCGTAGGTCTCCGAGGACGACCGGATCTCCGGGAGCATCGACAGCGGGATCGTCATCTCCTCGGCGATCCCGGCGTCCCAGGTCAGGGTGTCGAGGTCCATCAGCATGGTCCGCGAGGCGTTCGTCGGGTCGGTGACGTGCACGCCGCCGTCGACCCCGCCGGTCATGTTCCACAGCACCCAGGTGTCCATGTTGCCGAAGACCAGGTCACCCGCTTCGGCCTTCTCGCGGGCACCGTCAACGTTGTCGAGGATCCACTTGATCTTCGGTCCGGAGAAGTAGGTCGCCAGCGGCAGGCCCACCTTCTCGCGGTAGCGCTCCTGCCCGCCACCGAGCGCGCCCAGGTCGTTGACGATCTTGTCGGTGCGGGTGTCCTGCCACACGATCGCGTTGTACACCGGCTTGCCGGTGGTGCGGTCCCAGACCAGCGTGGTCTCGCGCTGGTTGGTGATGCCGACCGCGACGATGTCGCCGGCGACCAGGTCCCCCTTGGCGAGCGCGCCCGCCGCGACCGCGCGGGTGTTCTCCCAGATCTCTTCGGCGTTGTGCTCGACCCAGCCGGCCTTCGGGAAGATCTGCTCGTGCTCCCGCTGGTCGACGGCCACGACCCGGCCCGAGTGGTCGAAGATCATGCAGCGGGTCGACGTGGTGCCCTGGTCGATCGCGGCTACGTAAGAAGTCATCGAAGCTCCAGTCTGTGTCTGTTGGTGAACCCGCGTCCGCGATCGACGTCGACAGGGCGCCGCTTCGTCCTCCGCCTCACTATGGCGGACAGGGCGCCCTGCCCCCGCGATAGCGGGGCCTTCGGCCGGGGCGGGTTCACTCGTTTGGTCCGGTACGCGGTATTTCTTCGGCTCCGCCAACAAGCTCTCAGGTCAGGTTGTGGACGGCGAGGAACAGCAGGGCGGCCAGGGCGCCGCCGACCAGCGGGCCGACGACCGGGATCCAGGAGTAACCCCAGTTCGGGTTGGCCTTGTTCTTGATGGGCAGCAGGAAGGCGTACGCGATGCGAGGGCCGAGGTCTCGGGCCGGGTTGATGGCGTAACCGGTCGGGCCACCGAGGGACTGGCCGATGACCAGCACGACGAACGCTACACCCGCGTAGCCGAGCGCGGAGTTGCCGAAACTCGGCGTTCCGTTCTCGCCCGTGGCGTTGGCGTAGACCGGGCTGAGCAGGATCCACGCCACCAGCACGAAGGTGCCGATGATCTCGGTGACGAGGTTCCAGGCCCTGTTCGGGATCTGCGGCGCGGTCGAGAAGATCCCGAGGGTCTCGTCGCGTTGCGGGTGGTCGTCGAACTGCAGTTTGTAGGTTGCCCAGCAGAGCACGGCGCCGAGGATCGCGCCGACCATCTGGCCGGCGAAGTAGATCGGGACGTCCGCCCATTTCGTCTTGTCCGCGATGGCGAGCCCCAGTGTCACCGCGGGGTTGAGGTGCGCGCCGCTCGGCGCGGCGATGCTGGCACCGGTGAAGACCGCGAACGCCCACCCGAGGGTGATCATCACGACGCCACCGTTGTGGCCGTTGTTCTTCCGCAACACGTGGTTGGCGACCACGCCGTTACCCAACAGGATCAGAACCGCCGTTCCCAGCAGCTCCCAGACGAATATGGCTCCTGCACTCACCGCTTGACCTCCACTTTGGACATTCCGCGCAGGGTCGAACACGGTGTGCTACGGCGCCCTTGCCGACCCACGTCCGTGGCACGTTACCGTCGCGTATTTGTTCATTCCAGGCATCGCGCGGACCAATCCTTCCAAGATCGACGAGGGTTACGCCACACGTGTCACCCGCATAACGGACCGGTCGCGGCCGATCGTGCGATGCTGGAGTCACAGCGGCACAAGGAGGAATGTCACGTGGCAAGCTCTCAGCGCGAAGCCGAAAACAGCCCCGCCCGGCTGGGACCGATCAAGCGGGAAGAGTCTTGGCAGCGACTGGGTGAGGACAAGTTCGACCTCGTCGTCATCGGCGGCGGAGTGGTCGGGGCGGGTACGGCGCTCGATGCCGCCACTCGCGGCCTGCGGGTCGCCCTCGTCGAAGCGCGCGATCTCGCGTCGGGGACGTCGAGCCGGTCCAGCAAGCTCTTCCACGGCGGGCTCCGGTACCTCGAACAGCTGGAATTCGGCTTGGTCCGCGAAGCTCTTCGTGAACGCGAGCTGATGTTGACGACCATCGCGCCGCATCTGGTGAAGCCGGTGAGCTTCCTGTACCCGTTGACCCATCGGATCTGGGAGCGTCCGTACACCGCGGCCGGTCTGCTGATGTACGACACGATGGGCGGCGCGCGGTCGGTCCCCGGCCAGAAACACCTGAGCCGTGCCGGTGCCCTGCGGATGGTTCCGGCGCTGAAGCGGTCCGCGTTGATCGGCGGGATCCGTTACTACGACGCGCAATCCGACGACGCTCGGCACACGATGACCGTCGCCCGCACCGCCGCGCACTACGGCGCCGTGGTGCGCACCTCCACCCAGGTGGTCGGTTTCCTCCGCGAGGCCGACCGCATTTCCGGTGTCCGCGTCCGCGACGTCGAGGACGGCCGCGAGACCGAGATCCACGCCTCCGCCGTGGTCAACTGCACCGGCGTCTGGACCGACGAACTGCAGCGGCTTTCCGGCGGCCGCGGCCGGTTCCGCGTTCGCGCGAGCAAGGGTGTGCACATCGTCGTCCCGCGCGACCGGATCGTCTCGGAATCGGGCATGATCCTGCGCACCGAGAAGTCCGTCCTGTTCGTCATCCCGTGGCGCAATCACTGGATCGTCGGCACCACCGACACGGACTGGAACCTCGATCTCGCGCATCCGGCCGCGACGAAGCACGACATCGATTACCTCCTCGAACACGTCAACACCGTGCTCGCGACCCCGCTGACGCACGACGACATCGAAGGTGTCTACGCGGGACTCCGGCCGTTGCTGGCCGGGGAAAGCGAAGAGACGTCGAAGCTTTCGCGTGAGCACGCGGTCGCCCGGGTCGCACCGGGACTGGTGGCGATCGCCGGCGGGAAGTACACGACCTACCGGGTGATGGCGGCCGACGCCGTCGACGCCGCGGCCGTCGACCTCCCCGGCAGGCCCCAACCGTCCATCACGGACAAGGTGCCGCTGCTGGGCGCCGACGGCTACCACGCGCTGGTGAACCAGGCCGACCATCTGGCGAGCGAACATGGGCTGCACCCGTACCGCGTCCGTCACCTGCTGGACCGGTACGGCTCGATGGTGCACGAAGTCCTCGCGCTCGGCGAAGGACGGCCGGAACTGCTGAAGCCACTGGAGCACGCGCCGGACTACCTCGGTGTCGAGGTCGTCTACGCGGCCAGCCACGAGGGCGCGCTTCACCTGGAAGACGTCCTGGCGCGCCGGACGCGGATCTCGATCGAGTACGCGCACCGCGGCGTCGACTGCGCCGCGCAGGTCGCCACGCTGGTCGGCGAGGTGCTCGGCTGGTCGAAGGACCAGGAGAAGCGTGAGGTCGAGGTCTACAAGGCACGGGTCGACGCGGAACGGGAGTCCCAGTCGCAGCCGAGCGACGAGGCCGCAGACGCGTTGCGCTCGGCCGCACCGGAAGCGCGCTCGGGAATCATCGAGCCGGTGAGTTGATCTTCCCTGCCGAGTGGTGTGCCGAGCGCGCAAGGATCATTGCCTGATCCGGTGAATCTGCAATAGCGTCGGCCGTCCCCGATACGGAAGGCGGCCCTTGTGGTGTTTCTCGACTCGTCGACGTGGACGGACCGGATCTTCGCCGGAGGTTCCTGGGTGCCCGGGACCGGCGGCACTCGTGACGTCACGGAGCCCGCGACCGGGGCCGTGCTGGGAAGCGTGGGGATCGCCTCGGCCGAGGACGCCGCGAAAGCGGCGGAGACCGCGGCCGAGGCGCAGCGGGCCTGGGCGGCGACGCCGCACGTCCAGCGTGCCGCCGTCCTGCGGAAAGCCGCTCGGCTGTGGTCCGAGTACGCCGACGAGATCCGCTGGTGGAACGTCCGCGAAGTCGGCGCCGTGCCGGGAGTAGCGGGCTTTTCACTGCACGTCGCGGAGCAGGAGTGCTACGAAGCGGCGGCGCTGCCCGGCCGTCCGTACGGCGAACTCCTGCCGAGTGAAGAACCGCGGCTTTCGATGGCGCGTCGCGTCCCCGCCGGTGTCGTCGCGGTGATCTCGCCGTTCAACATGCCGATCATCCTCGGCATCCGCTCGGTCGCTCCGGCGCTCGCGCTGGGCAACGCCGTCATCCTGAAGCCGGACCCGCGCACCGCCGTCACCGGTGGCGTGGTCCTCGCGCGGATCTTCGAGGAAGCGGGCCTGCCGCCGGGGGTGCTGCAGATGCTGCCGGGCGGCGCGGACGTCGGCGAAACGCTGGTGACGCATCCGGCGGTCCGGGTCATCTCGTTCACCGGATCGACCGGCGCCGGGCGCAAGGTCGGCGAACTCGCCGGAAAGCATCTGAAGCGGGCACATCTGGAGCTGGGCGGGAACTCCGCGCTCATCGTGCTCGACGACGCGGATGTGGACGAAGCCGCCGGAGTCGCCGCGTTCGGCTCCTTCTTCCATCAGGGCCAGATCTGCATGACCACCGGGCGGCACCTGGTGCACGAGCGGCTGTACGACGATTTCGTCGAGCGGCTCGCGGCGAAAGCGGCCGCGCTGCGGGTCGGCGACCCGGCGCGGGACGAGGTCGCGCTCGGGCCGATCATCGACGCCGGGCAGCGGGACAAGATCCACGATCTGGTCACCTCCAGCGTCTCGGCCGGTGCGCGGATCGCCGCCGGTGGCGAGTACGACCGGCTCTTCTACGCCGCGACGGTGCTCGCCGACGTGCCGCCGACGGCGCCCGCGGTCGCCGAGGAGATCTTCGGCCCGGTCGCGCCGGTCGTGCGGTTTTCCGACGCGGAGGAGGCCGTCCGGCTCGCCACGGCGAGCGAATACGGGCTTTCGCTGGGAATCGTCACGCGCGATGTCCTCAAAGGACTGGAGCTGGCCGACCGCGTCCCCACCGGGATCGTGCACATCAACGACCAGACCGTCAGCGATGAGGCGAACAGCCCGTTCGGTGGCGTCGCCGCGTCGGGCACCGGAAGCCGTTTCGGTGGTGCGGCGGCGAATATCGAGGCCTTCACCGAGACGCGCTGGGTCACCGTCCGGAACCCACCCCCGACCTACCCCTTCTGACCGGCCGCGTCGCGTTTAGCCCGCTAAACGCGACGTGTCAGGCGGTGCGGTGCCAGCGGATGAGGCGTTCCCCGGTCGGGGCCGGTTCCGGTTCGGGGCCGACCAGGGTGAACCCGCATTTCCGGGCGACCGAGGCCGAAACCTCGTTCGTCTCTTCGTAGCGGTAGCTGACTTCGCGCAGGCCGAGCCCGCCGAAACCGAAGCGCAGGGCCGCGTTGAGCGCCGTGCTCGCCACGCCCTTGCCCCGGGACGCGGCACGCACCCAGACCGACGCCTCCGCGTAACCGAGGTCGAGGTCGAGATCCCGCAGGCCGACCTCGCCCAGCAGCTCCCCGGTCGTCGGCTCGGCCACCGCCCAGGAGCAGCGTTCGTCCCCGGCCCACTGCGCCACGCGCAGCGCGACGTACTCGGTCGCCTCGTCGAGGTCGCGCAAGCGGTAGTTCAGGACGTACTTGCGGTGTGTCGGGTCGGCGAAGGCGGCGACCAGCGCCGGGCGGTCGTCGAGTGCCTTGTCCGCGCGCAGCTGCCGCAGGTAGTACTCACCCGCGTTGATCTCCACCGGTTCCACCCTTCGAGGGTAACCGGACCGACGGCGCCGCTTCAGCGGCGGCGGCTCATGATCAGCGCGACCGCCAGCGGGAGCAGGAACACCAGGAACGTCCCGCGGGTGAAGAAGAACAGGGCGATCGCGACCGCGGCGGCGATCGGCACGGCGCTGGCCGTCAGCCATTTCGACGGCTGGATTTCGTTCTTCGCGGACGCCTGCGCGACGCCGGGCATGGGGGCCAGCGGGAGCAGTGCGCTGGGTCTCGGCGAGGGCAGGTCCGTGAACAGCGGTTCGAGGTCGCTCACCATCCGCGCGGCGCTGACCTTCGCCGACCGCGTGCCGAACTCGTCGAGGTCGAGTCTGCCGGTGCGGACATGTTCTTCCAACGCGTCGAGCGCGTCTTGGCGTTCGGCGTCGCTCAGCCGCATGTCCGGTCTCTCGGCACTCACGTCCCGAGTCTACGGGCGCTTCAGCTCTCGAGTTCCCCGTGACGCCCGTGCCGTAGGTCGCGGCGGTGTCGTTTCGCGAGCTTCTTGTGGGTGTTGTCCCAGCCCTTGCCCCAGATGCCCTCGCCGACGGCGCTGATCCCGATCGGGACGAGGATGAACCACCAGGTGAGGTCGGTGGTGATGATGAGCGCGATGGTGGCGATGAAGAGGATCGGCAGGAGCGCGCCCATGACACGTTGCATCGGGGAGATGCCCGCCCACGGCGACGCCGGTTTCTCCGGCTCGCTCACCGCCGCCTGGGGTTTGTCGAAGACCGGATGCGGTTCGGGCAGGTCGAGGAAGACCTCCGACAGCTCGCCGCGCGTCTTGGCCGCGGTGACCTTCGCCGATCGCTCACCGAATTCGTCGATGTCGATCCGGCCGACGGTCAGATGGTCGCCAAGCGCGGCCAGCGCGGACTCGCGATCCTGATCACTGATCCGCATTTGCGGTGACGACGCCTCATTCACCCTTTCGATGGTAGGCCGAGCGAGGCGCCGCCGACCACGACATTCGTCAGTCTTTCAGCTCGAACAGCTGGGTTCCCTGGGTGACCGCGGCGCCGACCTCGACCGAAAGACCGGTCACGGTGCCCGCTTTGTGCGCGGTGACGGGGTTTTCCATCTTCATCGCTTCGAGCACGACCACCAGTTCGCCCGCTTCGACCCGCTGGCCTTCTTCGACGGCGACCTTGACGATGGTGCCCTGCATCGGCGCGGTGACCGCGTCGCCGCTCACCGCGGCCTTGGTGCCGCCCGCACGCTTGCGCGGCTTGGCCTTGACGGCCGTGCCGCCGCCACCGGCGTCGAGGGAGAACCCGCCGGGAAGCGACACTTCGAGACGACGGCCGCCGACCTCGACGACGACGTTCTGGCGTGGCTCCTCTTCCTCGGCTCCGGCGGCTTCGGGAGCGACGAACGGTTCGATCGTGTTCTCGAACTCGGTTTCGATCCAGCGGGTGTGCACGCTGAACCCGTTCTCGTCACCGATGAAGGCCGGGTCGTTCACGATCACGCGGTGGAACGGCAGTACCGTCGCCATCCCGTCGGCGACCATCTCGGCCAGCGCCCGGCGGCTGCGCTCGAGCGCGTTCTGCCGGTCCGAACCGGTGACGATCAGCTTCGCGAGCATCGAGTCGAACTGGCCACCGATGACACTGCCGGACTCGACACCCGAGTCGACCCGGACTCCCGGTCCGCTCGGCGCGACGAACTTCGTCACCGTGCCCGGCGCGGGGAGGAAGCCGCGGCCGGCGTCTTCACCGTTGATGCGGAATTCGATCGAGTGACCGCGCGGTTCCGGGTCCTCGGTGATGCGCAGCTTCTCGCCGCGCGCGATGCGGAACATCTCACGCACGAGGTCGAGGCCCGTGGTCTCCTCGGACACCGGGTGTTCGACCTGCAGCCGCGTGTTGACCTCGAGGAACGAGATCGTGCCGTCGACGGCGACGAGATACTCGACGGTCCCGGCGCCGTAGTAGCCGGCTTCCTTGCAGATCGCCTTCGCGGACTCGTGGATGCGCTTGCGCTGGTCGTCGGTCAGGTACGGCGCGGGCGCCTCCTCGACCAGCTTCTGGTGGCGGCGCTGCAGTGAGCAGTCGCGGGTGCCGACGACGATGGCGTTGCCGTGCTGATCCGCGAGGACCTGGGCCTCGACGTGGCGCGGCTTGTCCAGGTAGCGCTCGACGAAGCATTCGCCGCGGCCGAAGGCGGAGATCGCCTCACGCGTCGCGGATTCGAACAGCTCCGGGATCTCCTCGCGGGTGCGGGCGACCTTGAGACCGCGGCCGCCGCCGCCGAACGCCGCCTTGATCGCGACCGGCAGGCCGTGCTCGTCGGCGAAGGCGATGATCTCGTCGGCGTTCGCGACGGGGTCCTTCGTGCCGGGTACGAGCGGGGCTCCGGCGCGCAGCGCGATGTGCCGCGCGGTGACCTTGTCGCCGAGGTCGCGGATGGCCTGCGGGCTCGGCCCGATCCAGGTCAGCCCGGCGTCGATCACCGCCTGCGCGAAGTCCGCGTTCTCGGACAGGAACCCGTAGCCGGGGTGGACCGAGTCCGCGCCCGACCGCTTGGCGGCGTCGAGCAGCTTGTCGAAGACGAGGTAGCTCTCCGCCGCGGTGGTGCCGCCGAGGGCGAAGGCCTCGTCGGCGAGACGGACATGGGGTGCGTCACGGTCCGGATCGGCGTAGACGGCCACGCTGGTCAGCCCGGCGTCCTTCGCCGCCCTGATCACCCGTACCGCGATTTCCCCGCGGTTCGCGATCAGGATCTTGGTCACCGGACCACCTGTGCCGGCCTGCTCGGTCACGCCGTACCTCCTGCGTTCGCACGTCGGGCCGCCCCGATGCGGCTCGGCAGCAGTTTAGAAGAGATTCCCGCCCCGATTAGTGAGAGCAAGGCCACCCAGTGACCTTTGTTTTATACCAGCGCGGCTTGCTTCCTCAGTTCTTCTATCAGGCCTTACACCAGCGCCTCGCGGTGGCGCAGTTCTTCCGGAAGGTCGGAATCGAGCACGATCAGGTCGTACGGCTGGGCCTGGTAGACCCGGCCGAGGTGCTCGGCCTTGACCAGCGCCCACGGCTGATGCGGGCCGCAGCACTCGACCAGACGCTGGACCGTGCTGAAGGCGATCAGCGCCATCCGGCCGTCCTTGGTCTCGCGGAGCTCGATCTCCGCACGCGTGAAGTCCTTCGGCTTTTTCGCCGTGGGGAGGAACAGGGCGTTGGGCAATCCGGGGTTCGTCACGGGAACAACATAGACGTGCACTCTGCGCGAGATCACTTACGCTCTCGGATATGCGGACTCAGGAAGCGCGGGCGCCGCGATCCGTGCTGTTCACCGCGCTGCTGGCGGCCGTGGTGACGGCCGGGGTCATCGTGGCCGTGGTCCTGCTCCGCCCGGACCCTCCGGTGCCGGCGGATGCGCCCGGCGGGCCATCGGTGCCCGAGAGCGGCTCCGCCGTGCCCGCCGTCAACTGCGGCCAGTCGGCCTGCCGGGAGCTCGGCGCGATGACCGTCGGCGGGATACCCGTCGTGCTCCTGGCCGACGGAGCGGGGAAACAGGGCGTGGTCCGGATCGGCTCGGACACCGTGTTCCCGCTGATGGTCAACGACATGGGGGTCACCCTCAAGGGCGATTCTCTGCGCTGCGTCGACGGCGCGACGCAGGTCTGCCTGGTGCGCGGAGACGCCAGCGGCGGCTTGGCGGGTGAGTTGTTCGTCGCGCGCGGCGGGATCTGGCGGGACACCGGCAAGCCGTACTTCTCCGACGCCGGGACGATCGCGCTGAACGACGTGACCGCGGACGGGATCGCGGACGTCATCGTCGTGCGGCACGAGTGCCCCGGCGCGCAGTCCGGGTCGGCCCGCTGCCAGGCGGCGCCGGTGCTCGCGGAGGTCTACGACGTCGCCCGCGGCTCGGTGGGCTGCACGCGCCGGTACACCGCGCCTTCGGAGCTGAGGGGCTGGCCGGACGTCCGGCTCACGAAGGCGGATCTGCGCGCCTGCCCCTGAGGCGAGAGCAAGGGACCTTTGCTATCGCCTGCCCCCGGGGTCGCGTTTAGCGGGCTAAACGCGACCCGGGGGCAGCGAGGGGTCAGGAGGTCGCGCCTGCCGCGACGGGTTCCTTCGGCTGCGTAGCGGCTTCGCCGTCGGAAGTGGGCGAAGGATCTGTCGGCGAGTTGAGCACGTCGTCGTCCAGCAGGCCTTCGCTGCGAGCGACGACGACCGGCACGACGATCTGGCCGGCGACGTTGGTCGCGGTCCGCATCATGTCCATGATCGGGTTGACCGAGTAGATCAGCGCGATCCCGAGCGCGACCTGCTGCGCGTCGAGGCCGATGAACGCCGTGGTCAGGGTCAGCGCGGTCAGCCAGCCGGTGGTGCCCGCGGTGGCCAGCGCGCCGAGCACGGCGACCACGACGATGCCGACGTACTGCCAGATGTTCAGCGAAACGCCGGACAGGTTCGCGATGAAGATCGCGCCGATCGCCGGGAACACCGCGGCGCAGCCGTCCATCTTCGTCGCGCTGCCCAGCGGAGTCGCGAAGGCGGCGTACGCGGGCTGGACGCCCAGGTTGACGGCGGACTGCCGGGTCAGGGGCAGCGTCGCGGCCGAAGACTGCGAAGCGAACGCGAACTGGATCGCCGTACCCGCCTTGGCGAAGAACTTCAGCGGGCTGACCTTCGCCACGAACTGGAGAAGGATCGGGTAGACCACGAACAGCACCAGGAGGCAGCCGACGTACACCGCGATCGTGGTGCTGAGCAGCGGCCGGAACAGCGCGTCACCGTAGTTCGACACGGCCGCGCCGATCAGGCCGATGATGCCGATCGGGGCCAGCCGGACGATCCAGCCGAGGTAGCGCTGGATGATCTCGAAGACGCTGGTGGTGAAGTCGACGAACGGCTTGGCCTTGTCGCCGAGGCTGTAGGCGGCGGCGCCGATCAGCACGGCGAGGAACAGCACCTGAAGCGTCTCACCCTCGGTGAAGGCGGTGAGGAAGTTCTTCGGCAGCAGTCCGTCGATGAAGGCGCTCCAGGAACCCCAGTGGTCGACGCTCTTGGTCGCCTTGTCCGCGTTCTTCGCGGTCGCGGCGACGCCCTCGCCGAGGCCGCCGCTGCCCGGGTTGAACAGCTTCGCGACGGCGATGCCGATCAGTGACGCGATGAACGAGGTGATCGCGAACCACAGGACGGTCTTGCCGCCCAGCCGGGCGGCCTTCCTGCCGCCGCCGAGGCCGCGCAGGCTGTTGATGCCGACCACGATCGCCGTGAAGACCAGCGGGATCACCGCGATCTGCAGCAGCGTCGTGAAGATCGTGCCGATCTGGTCGAGCAGTTCGGTCAGCCAGCTCGCCTCGGTCGTCCTGGCGAGGATGCCGAGCAGGGCACCCACGACGAGCGAGCCGAGGACAGCCGCCGCGAAGACCCTTGGCCTGGTGTAGGTCCGAATGAAAGACACGGGGCGACTCCGGTGCGTGAAAGTTTCCTGATTGGCCGAACGTGAAGAACGTTCGGCGAGTCAGGACTCTTCCGGATCACCCGATCGTGTGGGAGCTGTCTCAGGATGCGGGACGCGACCACAGGTCGACGACGCTCACGCCGACCTCGCCCAGGAGGCGCCGGGTCAGCGGGAGGCTGATTCCGATGACGCTCGACGGGTCGCCGTCGATCCCGTCGACGAACCAGCCGCCGAGTCCGTCCAGGGTGAAGCCGCCCGCCACCTGGAGCGGCTCGCCGGACGCGATGTAGGCGTCGAGCTCTTCCGGCGACGGCGTACCGAAGCGAACCGTGGTCCCTTCGGTCCCTGACGTTTCCTTCGTCTTCTCGCCGTTCTTGACGCGGATGATCGCGTGGCCCGTGAGGAGTTCACCGGTTTTGCCCGCCATCGACGCCCAGCGTTCGCGCGCGGCCTCCGGCGTGATCGGCTTGCCGACCATCTCGCCGCCGATCGACAGCATCGAATCGCAGCCGACGATGACCAGGTCGGCGCTGCCGTCGTGGGATCCGACGAGCGTCTCGAAAACCGCCTCGGCCTTGGCGGCGGCGAGCGCCCGGACCAGCTCCGCCGGTGCCGGATCGATCAGGGACGCGGCCACCGCGTCCTCGTCGACGCCGGAGACGACGACGCTCGGATCGAAGCCGGCGGAACGCAGGACGGCGAGGCGGGCGGGGGACTGGGACGCGAGGACGAAACGCACATCCGGAAGGTACTCGACGACCCTCCGTTGCCTAATTGTGACCTGGGACACCCGATCGTGGAGCTAGTTTGTTGTGGCGCGCAACATATGGATTGTTCGAGCTACGGAGGAAACAATGCCGTCCCGCCTCCGCGTCAGAAGATCGCTTCGCACGACGCAAACCACAGTGCTCGCAGGCCTGCTCTTGGCCGGTTCGGCCGTGACGCCGATGGCGTCGGCCTCGCCGGGGCCGCTCTACCGGAACCCGCATGCTCCGGTGTCCTCGCGGGTCGACGACCTGCTGAAACGGATGAGTCTCGACGACAAGATCGGCCAGATGACGCAGGCCGAACGCGGTGCGGTCACGCCTGATCAGGCCGCCGCCCTCAAGCTGGGGTCGCTGTTGTCCGGCGGTGGCTCCGTGCCGGCCAGCAACACGCCGAACGGCTGGGCCGACATGGTCGACTCGTATCAGAAGGCGGCCGTTTCGACGCCGCTCGGCATCCCCACGATCTACGGCGTCGACGCCGTGCACGGCCACAACAACGTCTACGGCGCAACGATCTTCCCGCACAACATCGGCCTCGGCGCCGCCAACAATCCCCGCTTGGTCGAGAAAATCGGCCGCGCGACCGCGTTGGAAGTCGCCGGAACCGGGCCGCAGTGGGACTTTTCGCCGTGCCTGTGCGTCGCCCGTGACGATCGCTGGGGCCGCACTTACGAATCCTTCGGCGAATCCCCGCGCGACGCCGTCGCCAACGCGTCGGCCATCACCGGTCTCCAGGGGCGCAGGCTCGGGGAGAAGCCGGGTTCGGTGCTCGCGACCGCGAAGCACTACGTCGGCGACGGGGGCACCACGAACGGCGTCGACCAGGGCAACACCGAGATCAGCGAACGCGAACTGCGCCAGATCCACCTGCCGCCGTTCCGCGAGGCGATCGACCGCGGCGTCGGCTCGGTGATGATCTCGTTCTCGAGCTTCCAAGGTGTGCGCATGCACGCCCAGAAGTACCTCATCACTGACGTCCTCAAGAAGGAACTGCGGTTCTCCGGCCTGGTGATCTCGGACTACAACGCGATCAACCAGATCGACGGGCAAGAAGGTTTCACGCCCGAAGAAGTGCGGCTTTCGGTCAACGCGGGCATCGACATGTTCATGGTCCCGTGGGACGCGCCGCAGTTCATCTCCTACCTCAAGGCCGAGGTGGAGGCGGGCCGCGTCTCGACGGCCCGGATCGATGACGCGAACCGCCGCATCCTGGCGGAGAAGTTCAAGCTCGGCCTGTTCGAGCACCCGTACACCGACCGGTCGCTCCAGAAGACCTTCGGCAGCAAGGAACATCGCGAACTGGCCCGGCAGGCCGTCCGCGAATCGCAGGTGCTGCTGAAGAACGACGGTGTGCTGCCGCTGGCGAAGAAGAACAACAAGATCTTCGTCGCGGGCAAGAACGCGAACGACATCGGCAATCAGGCAGGCGGCTGGACGCTGACCTGGCAAGGGCAGAGCGGCCCGGTCATCCCGGGCACGACCATCCTCGACGGGCTCAAGTCGGGGGCGGGGAAGGGAACCACGGTGACCTATGACCGTGCGGGTGACGGAATCGACAAGAGCTACCGCGTCGCGGTCGCAGTGGTGGGCGAAACGCCGTACGCCGAGGGGCAGGGGGACCGCCCGAACGGCCTCGGACTCGACGCGGAAGACCTCGCCACGATCGCCAAGCTGAAGAGTTCCGGTGTCCCGGTCGTCGTGGTGACCGTGTCCGGCAGGCCGCTCGACATCGCCGCGCAACTGCCGCAGTTCGACGGACTCGTCGCCGCCTGGCTCCCGGGTAGCGAAGGCGCCGGTGTCGCCGATGTCCTTTACGGCGACTACAACCCGACCGGGAAACTGACGTTCAGCTGGCCGACCAGCGCGGCCCAGGAGCCGGTGAACGTCGGTGACGGCAAGAAGGCGCTGTTCCCGTACGGCTTCGGTCTGCGGTACCGCCGGTAGGAAGCTTCCGCCCTCCCGCGGATGAGATGAAAGGTCCTTTCCTTGCGAAATTTGCAAGGAAAGGACCTTTCATTGCACTCTCCGGGCCCACCCCCGACGCATTTAGAGGACTAAATGCGGGACCTGGGGTGCGGGGTGAAACGCGTTTAGTCCTCTAAATGCGGGGCCCGGTCAGGCGGCGGTGGCGGCGGCCTCGGGGGCGACGGCCGGGCGAGGGGCTCGCGGGGCCGGGCGACGCATCGTGAGCGCGGCCAGCACGCCCAGCAGGAGCACAGCCGCCGGCAGCAGCAAGGTCACCCGGGCCGCGTCCGTAAGTCCATTGTGGACGGCTTCGAGAGCGAGCCGCTGAGCCTGCTCCGCCACATCGGCGGGAAGCCCCGGAATGGCCGCCTGTCCGGAAGAGCCGAACTCGCCGGTCGATTCCGCGGCCTTCGCGATGCCTTCCGCGAACGGGGCACGGTACGGCTCCGGCAACGCTGTCGCGGCCGAAGCCGCCTCGTCGGCGATCGACACGCTGATCCGAGCCTGCAGCAGCACGCCGACGGCGGCACTGCCGAGTACGCCGCCGACCTGGCGGGCGGTGTTGAAGATGCCCGACGCGGTCCCGGTGAGCCGCGGTTCCACCGAACTCATCGCCAGGTTGCCCATGGGGGCGAAGATGAACCCGATCCCGGCGCCCGCCACCAGCAGCGCCGGGGTGAGCGCCCACGCGTTCGCGTCGGCGTGGGCCAGCAGGGCGACGAGCGCCATTCCCGCGGCGAGCGCGCTCAGGCCGATGACGAGCAGGATCTTGCCGTTGACCTTGTCCGACGCCTTGCCGACGAACGGGCCGATCATCCCCGCCAGCAACGACATCGGCGCGAACAGCAGGCCGGTCATCGTCGGGGATTCGTCGAGCACGGCCTGGAGGTAGATCACCAGCGGCAGGAACATACCGGTCATCGCGAAGCCGACGGTGACCGAGGTCAGGGTGCCCGCCGAGAAGTTGCGGTTGGCGAAGACGGTCAGCGGCAACAACGGTTCCTTGCGATTGAAGCGTTGCCACACCACGAAAGCGATCAGCAGGGCGACGCCGGCGCCGATGATCTCGAACACGGTGATCGGCCCGAACACCCGCCCCCAGTCGTACTGCTGTCCATTTTGGACGCCGTATACCAGGCAGAACAGTCCGGCGCCGGAAAGCAGGATTCCCGGCACGTCGAAGGAATGCGAGTGCTTCGGCTGCCAGTCCGGCACCTTGAGCAGCGCCAGCGCGAGCGCGACCACGCCGATCGGCAGGTTGACGACGAAGATCCATTCCCAGCCGAGGTGGTCGACGAGCACGCCGCCGAGCAACGGTCCGGTGATCGCCGCGATCCCGGCGACGCCGCTCCAGAGTCCCATGGCCGGTCCGCGTTTCGACGGCGGGAACAGATGGCTGATGAACGCCAAGGTCTGCGGCGTCATCAAGGCGGCCCCGAGTCCCTGCACCGCGCGGGCGGCGATGAGCATCTCGACCGAACCGGAGAGACCGCACCACAGCGAGGCGAGCGTGAACACCACGAGGCCCGCCGCGTAGACCCGCTTCGGGCCGAAGCGGTCGCCGAGGCGGCTGGCGAACAACATCGGTACCGCGTAGGCCAGCAGGTAGACGCTGATCACCCAGACGATGGCGTTCAGCCCGGCGCCGAGTTCGCGCAGCATCGCGGGAATCGCGGTCGAAACGATCGTGGTGTCCAGCAGGATCATGAAGAAACCCAGGCACAGCGCGGAAAGTGCCGCCCAGGGATTAGCTTGTCTTGCGTTCATCGGGTTCGTCCTCGGTGACCAGGTTCAGTTGTGGGGTGCAGTGGCCCTGGAACCGGATGCGGCCGGATTCCAGGTCTTCGATGAGCTTCTGGGTCCACTCGAGCTCGAAGGCGCGGTGCGCGGTCGTGTAGGACCAGTCGAGCCAGTAGACCTCTGGAAGGTGTTTCTCATTGACCAGGCTGTCGAGTACGACCTGGTCCGACGCGGTGGCCGCCTGTAGCTGAAGCACGCGGTTTTTGAGCTGGGCCACGGAGACTTCCGGGCCCAGTTCGTCGATGACGGCAAGCCCGCTGAGGAACTCGGGGTACTCCTCGGCCGGGGTGCTGAGCATGCCCTTGGCCCGGTCGACGAACTCGTCGAGGCCGGCTTCGGTCATCGTGTAAACGGTCCGCTCGGGCCGCTTCCCGTCCCGCTGTGTTTCGACGACCTCGATAAAACCGTTCTGTACCAGGCGATCCACGGTGTGGTAGAGCGATCCGGCCTTCACCTTGACGCGCCTGCTGACGTAGCGGTCCCGCATCAGCTGCGCCATTTCGTACGGATGCATGGGCCGCTCGTGGAGGAGTTCCAGCACCGCGATGGCGAGCGGGGTGAGCTTCGCGGCCATGAGTGATCCTCTCGGAAGATTCCGTACTGATTATTCCGCATGGACTATATGCGATGAACCGCTCGATACTCAAGGAGCCTTCGCGTACGAAGATCGCCGACGCGTACAGCGTGCGCAAGCGAAGGCGAGGCACGCTCAAGGGGCGGGGACGGGGAGGTTCATGACGAACGCCGTGGTCTGGGGCGTTGTCAGGTCAAGCTGGACCGCTGCGCCTAGTTCAGGCGTCTCGGCCCGATTTCGCGCTCGAGGAAGCGGTGGTACTCGATGGCCGCCACCGAGTTCTCCAGCTGTTCGAACGTGGGCGCGGGGAGCGCGCCGTTGAAGACGATCGTCAGGCTCTTGCGCGGGATGTTGATGACGTACGGATCGACGCCGAGTTCTTCGCAGTGTTCGCGCAGCACGGCGGTCCAGTGATCCAGATCCTCGTCTTCACCGAGATGTTCCCATCGCGCGACGATCCAGTTGCCGTTGATCAGCTGACCCGCCATCTCCCGCGGATCGTGGACCATGTACGGCTCGGCGATGTCGTTCATCGGTCCAAGTGCTCGATGAGCGCGGCGAAGGACTCGGCCGGGACCACCAGGATCGGCCGGATCTCGTCCGGCAGGGCCCCTTGTTTGGTGTCCCGGATGCCGACCAGGCCGGACAGCCCGCCGACTTCGACGCAGGCGTTCTCCTCCCAGTGCGTGTAGGTCGACTTGTGCCAGCCGGTCATGCGTTCGTGCCAGTTGGTCATCGGAGTGCCTTTCCCCAGTGACTGTTTCGGCAAGTAGACGGGTTGCGTGGAAGCAAAGTTGTCAATTTCGGGTGATCTACCGCCGCGGTTCGGTGAACGGTCCGTGAAGGGCCCCGAAATCGCGCTCAGCGCAGGAAAAGGGACCTTCACCGACAGCCGCTTTACATACGATGCACTCTCGGGGTGCATAGAACCAAGAGTCCTTGGTCACTGGAGCGGTTCAGTCGGCGAGCGCCCGGTAGTCGGCCGCGATCCGCGCCAGATGCGAGCACGCGACGTCGTCGTAGGTGGCGTAACGCTCGACTTCGGCGAAGTTCTTCTCGTAGTCGGCGACTTCCCGTTCGTCCGTGACGAGCGCCGTGGCCGTCTGCGTCCCGAGGAGCACCGCGCGCGAGTCGTAGATGTCGAAACCGTGGAGAACGGCGACCGAGACCGGCGTCGTCCACGGGATCACGCCGAGCCGTACCCGCCGGTGGCAGGACAGGTCGATGAGGTGGTCGAGCTGGGCCGCCATGGTCCTCGCCCCGCCCATGTTCCAGCGCAGGGCGCCTTCGGTCAGCACGAAGTGGAACTCACGCTTCGATTCGAGGATCCGCTGGCGCTCCAAGCGGGCTTCGATCGTCTGGTCGCGTTCGCCGTCCGGCAGTGAGTCGCCGAACAGCGCGGTGATGTAGTCGCGGGTCTGGAGCAGGCCGAACACGATGGTCGGCTGGAAACTCCGGATCCGGGCGGACGCGGTCTCGATCTTGCCGATGCGCTGCTGCATCCGCCAGGCGCCCCGTTGCAGCACGACGCGGGCGGACGACGCCTCCTCGCGCAGGTCGCGGGTGATCGTGACCAAGGCCCGCCGCACCTTCGCCGAGGCGCGATAGGCGTGGCACAGCGCCACGACCTGGTCCTCGGTCGGCATGAACGCGCCGGTTTCGACCCGGGAGACCTTGGACTGGCTGAGGCCGGTGAGCCTCGCCGCCTCGGTGCCGGACAGACCGGCGGCTTTGCGCAGGCGGCGCAGCTCGGTGGAGAGGTGGTCCTGGTTCGTCACGCACGGCCTTCTGAGGCGGATCCGGTCGACAGGACTGTCACTCTAGTCCGCGGGAACAGGATCCGTGCTCCTTCGATCGCGCGTCAGCGAGGGAGAGCCGAGGCCCGCCAGGCACCCTCGCCGGGGGCGAGCGGGGCGCGCACGAGCGAAGCCTTGTCCGCCCACCACGAATCCCGTTTCGGTGCCGGTTCCGGTGCTCGCGCACTGGCCGCCGCCACGACGACGGCGGTCAGCGCGGCGAGTTCGGCGTCGCTCGGATTGCCGCGGACGACCCGCAGCAGCGGGGTTTCGGGCGTGCTCACAGCGGGATGTTCCCGTGCTTCTTGGGCGGCAGCGTCTCTCGTTTGCCCTGGAGCAGCGAAAGCGCCTTCGCGATGTGGCCGCGGGTGTGCGCGGGCACGATCACCGAATCGACGTAACCGCGCTCGGCCGCCGCGTACGGGTTCAGGAGGGTGTCTTCGTACTCCTGGATGAGTTCGGCCCGCAACGCGTCGACGTCCTTGCCGTCGGCGGCGGCCGCGGCGAGGGTCTTGCGGTGGACGATGTTCGCCGCGCCCTGCGCGCCCATGACCGCGACCTGCGCGGTCGGCCAGGCGAGGTTGACGTCGGCGCCGAGGTGCTTCGACCCCATGACGTCGTACGCGCCGCCGTACGCCTTGCGGGTGATGACGGTGACGAGCGGGACGGTCGCTTCGGCGTAGGCGTAGATCAGCTTCGCGCCGCGCCGGATGATCCCGTTCCATTCCTGGTCGGTGCCGGGCAGGAAGCCGGGGACGTCGACGAAGGTCAGGACCGGGATGTTGAACGCGTCGCAGGTGCGCACGAACCGCGCGGCCTTCTCGGACGCGTCGATGTCGAGGCAGCCGGCGAACTGGGTCGGCTGGTTCGCCACGATGCCGACGCTGCGCCCGTCGACCCGGCCGAAACCGACCAGGATGTTCGGCGCGAACAGCTCGTGCACCTCGAGGAAGTCGCCGTCGTCGACGACGCGGTTGATGACCTCGTGCATGTCGTACGGCTGGTTCGGCGAGTCCGGGATGAGCGTGTCGAGTTCGCGGTCGGACTCGGTGACGGCCTCGAAGAACCCGGGCTTCGGAGCGTCCGTCTCGAAATGCGGCGCTTCGGAGAGGTTGTTCGCCGGGAGGAAGGAGAGCAGTTCCTTGACGTACGCGATCGCGTCCTCGTCGTCGGAACCGAGGTAGTGCGCGTTACCCGAACGGGTGTTGTGCGTGCGCCCGCCGCCGAGCTCCTCGAACGAGACCTCTTCACCCGTCACGGTCTTCACGACGTCCGGGCCGGTGATGAACATGTGGGAGGTCTTGTCGACCATCACCACGAAGTCGGTCAGCGCGGGGGAGTAGACGTGCCCGCCAGCGTTGGCGCCCATGATCAGCGAGATCTGCGGGATGACGCCGGACGCCTTGACGTTGCGGTTGAAGATCTCGCCGTAGAGCCCGAGCGAGACGACGCCTTCCTGGATCCGCGCGCCGCCGCCCTCGTTGATGCCGATGATCGGGCGGCCGGTCTTGATCGCCAGGTCCATCACCTTGACGATCTTTTCGCCATAGACCTCGCCGAGCGAACCACCGAAGACGGTGACGTCCTGGCTGAACACACACACCGGACGGCCGTCGACGGTGCCGTAGCCGGTGACGACGCCGTCGCCGTACGGCCGGTTCTTCTCCTGGCCGAAGGCCGTCGAGCGGTGCTTCGCCAGTTCGTCGAGTTCGACGAACGATCCTTCGTCCAGCAGCAGATCGATCCGCTCGCGAGCGGTCTTCTTGCCCTTGGCGTGCTGTTTCTCCACCGCCCTCGCGGAACCCGCGTGCACCGCCTCGTCATACCGGCGGTACAGGTCGGCCAGCTTCCCGGCCGTGGTGTGGATGTCCGGTTCGTCCTCGGGTGGCGTCCCGAGCGGCTCCGTCGCACTGCTCATGAAACCGCAGCCTAGCTACTCGACGGTCACTTCGCGTGTGGCGTAGGCAACGTCCGTCATTGGAGGGAAGCGCGCACCAGACCCGACTCGTAGGCCGTGATCACCAGCTGTGCCCGGTCCCGCGCCGCGAGTTTGTGCAGGAGGTGGCCGATATGGGTCTTCACCGTCGCCAGCCCGAGGTGCAGTGTCCCGGCGATCTCGTCGTTCGACAGGCCACGCGCGATCAGGCTCAGTACCTCGCGTTCGCGTGTGGTGATGTTGTCGAGCGACGCCGCGACGCGCCGGCCCGGTTCGGGCAGCCGGGCGAATTCGGCGATGAGCCTCCGCGTGATCGACGACGCGAGCAGTCCCTCGCCCGCCGCGACGACCCGGATGGCCGTCAGCAGCTCGGCGGGCGGGGTGTCCTTCAGCAGGAACCCGCTCGCTCCCGCGCGCAGGGCCGAATAGACGTAGGCGTCGAGGTCGAAAGTCGTCAGCATCAGCACATGGACGCCTTCGCAGGCCGCCGACGCGCAGATCCGCCGGGTCGCTTCGATCCCGTCCAGCTCCGGCATCCGGACGTCCATCAGCACGACGTCGGGGCGTTCCTGCTCGGCCAGTTCCGCCGCCTCCACGCCGTCGCCCGCCTCGCCGACGACTTCGAGGTCCGGCGCGCTGTCGACGAGCACGCGGAAACTGCCGCGCAGCAACGCCTGGTCGTCGGCGATCAGTACCCGGATCATCGCGTCCCCACTTCCTTGACGGCGTACGGCAACCGCGCGAACACCCGGAATCCCCCAGCGGGCAGTGGTCCCGCTTCGAAGTCACCACCGTAGACCGCGACGCGCTCACGCATGCCGACCAAGCCGTGCCCGCCGACGGTCGCGGGCGAGCCTTCGCCCCGCCCGTCGTCGACGATCTCGACGCTGATCTCGCCCGGGCCTCCGGTGATCGTGACCCGGCAGGTGGACGGCCCCGCGTGCTTCACGACGTTGGTCACCGCCTCCTGCGTGATGCGGTAGATCGAAAGCGCGACGCCTTCGGGGAGTTCGTCCACCACCTCGCCGGTCAGCTCGACGCGCACCCCGGCCTGCCCGGCGCGTTCGGCCAGGGTCCGGAGATCGGCGAGTTTCGGGGCGGGGCCGAGCGCGGCCTCGGGTGTGCCGTCGCCCGAGCGAAGGACGCCGAGCATTCGCCTTAGTTCGACGAGGGTTTCGCGGCTGGTGAGTTCGATGACCCGCAACGCTTCCCGCGCTTCTTCGGGCTGCTCCTTCGCGACGTGGTTTCCCACGGCGGCCTTCACCGCGATCAGGCTCATGCTGTGCGCGACGACGTCGTGCATTTCGCGCGCGATGCGCAGTCGTTCGTCGGAAACCGCCTGGTGCGCCTGGGCGTCGGCGAGCTGGGCGAGGTTCGCTTGCCGTTGCCTCGCCGTCCAGCCGAGCGCCCACGAGCCCGCCAGCCCGCCGCCCGCGAAGGCCGTCGAAGCGAGCGTGCTCGGCCCGAGGTGCAGGAGTTCGAGGAACACCACGACGACCAGGCCCGCGCCCATCGCGATCAGCGAACGGGGGCGCGGGTGTTCCAGTGCCACCGTGTAGAGGGCGGCCGCGGTCGCCAACGCGGACGCCGGGCCGAGGCCCCCGCCCGCGAGCGAGGCGGGGACCATGGTGCCGAGCGCGAGGAAGTAGGCCGTCACCGAATGGCGGCGCCGCAGCACGATCGCGGTCGCGCAGGCGCCGACCGCGGCCCAAGCGAGCCATACCGGGATCGCGACGGTGAACGTCCACGTCTTCGCCGCGAGGTTCCCGCCGACGGCCACCAGGAGCACCAGCGCGAGGAGGACGTCGATCGTGTGCGCCACTCGATTGGGGAACATCGGCGGCTGTTTCATACGGCGAACTTAGCCGGACGGATGGCGTGTGCGCGTCCGTCCGGTGGAGGTCATCCCCAGGGTGGAGATCAGCTTCCGTAGGCCGCCGCGAAGAACTCCTTCAGCTTCTCGCGCCAGCTTCGCAGCGCGTCGGGCACGTCGTCGTCCTGTCCACGCGGGACCGTCTGGGTCACCTCGACCATGGTGCCGTCGAGTGCGGAGTGGGTGAACTCCCAACGGACGACGCCACCCCGGGGCAGGGAGAGCTCCAGTAGCCGCGGCGGAAGCGGATCACCAGCTCGGCGCCGGTTTCGAGGACTTCGCCGTCGGCGAGCCCGAATTCCTCGGTATAGGCCTCGATGAGACCGACCCAGTCCTCGGGCGGGTCCTGCTCTTCGCCGTCGAGCAGCGCCGCGAGCGCGACGAGGCAGCTGTCCCAACCGGCGGCCGTGCGACCTGCCGCGATCCGGGCGATGGCGGGTTCGCCCCGGCCGAACGTATGCGTGAACAGCAGACGGCAGCCGTCCTCCTCCGGGTTGATTTCCCAGCGAAGGACGTCGTCGTTCCAGCTGAACGCGAACACGCGCGGCGCGTCGGCTTCGAGGACCTTGCCCGCTGTCGGAGTCTCTTCGCCCTCAAGGTGAACTCGATGGTCCCGCCCGGCCGCGGATCGACGGTGACCGCCGCGGGGAACCATCGCGCGAGTTCCGCCGGTTCGGTGACCGCCCGCCAGACGCGCTCGGGACTGTGCGCGAGCCGTCGTTCGAGGCGGAGTGCTGGGCGTTCTCCGACGGTTTCCAACCTGGCGCGACCGGCCACGGATACCTCCTAATGTGCCTCCAGAGGAATATAACCGTGAAGGAATACTGGGTCAAACGCCGCGCAGGGCGGCCACCGCGCTCTTCAGTTCGGGGTCGGCGTGGGCCTTGTCGAGAGCCGTCGTCAAGACCTCCTGGTAGGTCGGCTCGGTTTCGGCGTACCGCTTCCTTCCTGTTTCGGTGATGCAGGTGTAGACCCCGCGGCGATCGTTCTCGCAGGGGTCGCGGTCGGTCAGGCCGGCGTCTTCGAGGCGGACGACCATCCGGCTCACGGAACTCTGGTTGAGCCCGATCGCCTCGGCGAGTTCCTGCATGCGCAAGACGCCCTTCTCGGTGGCGGCCAGCTTGCCGAGCGCGCGGAACTCGGAGAGACCGAGCCCGTGCCGCCGCTGCAGTGCCTTCGCGAGTTCTTGTTCGATGCGCCCGTGCAGCGTGAGGACGCGACCCCACGCCAGTTCATCGGCGGTCATGACGACCTCCCTCGATTCGCTTGACAGCAGTTTACATGCAGTGACAGCATCTGTTTGCACATACATGTACTTTGGAATCACTTCGGAGGGGATCGCGATGACCGAGGACCGAAGCTTCCTGTTCCTGCTGGGGAGCGCCCGTGCGGGCGGGAACACGGAGATGCTGGCGAGGCGGGCGGCGAAGGAGTTGCCCCGGAGTGTCAAGCAGCGGTGGATCCGGACGTCCGAGCTGCCGCTGGCGCCGTTCGTCGACCGGAAACACGACGGCGAGGACTTCGTCCCGCCCGCCGGAAACGAGCGGGCGCTGTTCGACGCGACCATGGCGGCCACGGATCTGGTGATCGCGTCACCGGTCTATTGGTACAGCGTGTCGGCGTCGGTGAAGCTGTACTTCGACCACTGGGCGGCCTGGCTGGACCAGCCCGAACTCCGCTTCAAGGAGCAGATGCGCGGTAAGACCCTGTGGGGAGTGAGCGCCCTTGCCGAGCAACCGGAGCAGGCGGAACCGGTGATCGGAACCCTGCGCAAAACCGCCGAATATCTCGGAATGCAGTGGGGTGGGCAGTTGCTCGGCAACGGGAGCCGCCCTGGTGACGTCCTGCTGGACGAGGGGGCGCTCAAGGCGGCCGTGACCTTCTTCGCGGGGGCGGACCTCGTGCGCGCCTGAGCTTCAGGAGGTGTGGACGCCGATTCCGCTCCGGCCTGGAGCGAGGTCGTCGCGCAGGACGAGGTTCTCGTCGTAGTCGCCGCCGTTCTGGGAACGGAACGGGATCGGGTCGCTTGTGGACAGTGTCCGCAACCGGTCGCGCAGCGCTTCGGCGGCGACGTCGTACTGCTCGGCGCTGACGCGGTCGGCGCTGTGGACCGTCAGCGGCGGAAGGACGGACATTCCCGCGTACCACAGGGTTCCGTGCTGCAAGGGGAACAGCAGATCGTTGATCTCGCCGTTCACGCCACGCGGTCCGATCGTGGCTTCCGGAGCGCCCGCGGTCAGCAGGACCATGGCACGCTTTCCGGCCAGCTTCCCCTCGCCGTAACGCGCCGTTTTGCCGTCGGGACGCTGGACGCCGTAGGCGAAACCCTTGACGAAGACGCGGTCGAACCAGCCCTTGAGGATCGCGGGCATTCCGTACCACCACAAGGGGAACTGGACGATCACCGTGTCCGCCCACGTCAGTTTTTCGTGCTCCGCCCGGATGTCCTCGCTCAGTTCGCCCGAGGCGAAGGCGTCCTTCGAGGTCGCGCCGACGATCATCCGGTCGCCGCCGGCCGCCGAGCCGAAGTCGTCGGCGTCGACGACGGGCTTCCATTTCATCGCGTACAGGTCGGATTCCCGGACGTTCGCGCCCTGTTCGCGGAGCGTGCGCACCCCTTCGTCGCGCAGGGAGCCGCTGAGGGACCGAGGTTCCGGGTGGGCGAAGATCCACAACACGTTCATGTCTTCAAGGTCTCTCGGTCGCCTCAGGGAATCGAGTGGCCTGATGGCCAACATGTGCAAGAATCGAGCCATGGGCTTTTTCACGCGTCCGGGTCGCCATCGGGTCGCCGTGCTGGTCCGGCACGGCATGCTGGTGATGGAGCTGGGCATCGTCGTCCGGCTGTTCGGCACGGCCAAATCGGCCGACGGCGAGCCGCTGTACGAGGTCGTCACCTGCACGCCGGAGCCCGGGGAGATCCGGACCGACGCCGACGTCACCATCTCGGTCCCGCGCGGGCCGGAAGTGCTGGCCGAGGCCGACACCGTCGTCATCCCGGCGTCGTCCACCGAGTACGAGCCGTCGGGGCACGACCTCACCGAACCGCTCGCGCGTGCCTTGGCGCTGATCCGGCCGGACGCCAGGATCGCGTCGATCTGCACGGGCGCCTTCGTGCTCGCCGCCGCCGGACTCCTCGACGGCCGGAAGGCGACCACGCATTGGCGCTCCGCGCTGGATTTCCAGGCGACGTTCCCGAAGGTCGACCTCGATCCGAACGTGCTCTACACCGACGACGGCAACGTGCTGACCGCGGCGGGCGTCGCGTCCGGCATCGACCTCTGCCTGCACATGATCCGCTGCGATCACGGTGCCGCGGTCGCGAACGAGGTCGCGCGCGGAACGGTCGTCTCGCCCCATCGGGAAGGCGGGCAGGCGCAGTTCATCCGCCGTCCGGTGCCGGAACCGCAGTCCTCGTCGACCTCGGCGGCGCGGGCCTGGGCGCTGGAAAACCTCGACCGGCCGCTGACGTTGCGCGAACTCGCGGCGAAGGAGTCGATGAGCACGCGGACGTTCACGCGGCGTTTTCGGGAAGAGGTCGGGATTTCGGCGTTGCAATGGCTCACTCAGCAGCGGGTCGAACGGGCTCGCCAGCTGCTCGAAGAGACCGACCTGCCGGTGGACCGGATCGCCACCGAGGCGGGTTTCGGCACCGCCGCGTCGCTGCGCCAGCATCTGCAGGCCGCGTTGGGGGTCTCGCCGAGCGCGTACCGGAACACCTTCCGCGAGGCGGTCTAAAAGAGGTAAGGCAAACGTGGCATGTCCGTGAAGGCCTCCTTCCCTACTTTGAGGGTCAGGGTCCCGGCAAAGTCGAGGTAGGGCGGGCCTGATTCTGGATGCCGCGGGGCTGCAGGTGCGGTTTCGGGGGAATGGCGTGAGTGGCGATTCGGGTGAGGGCCACTGGTGTCTTAGGTACCTGCCATCGGGCGACACGCGTGATCCGACGGAGGGCACGCGTGAGTGAACGGA